>CAIVGO010000116.1 GCA_903905445.1 uncultured Bacteroidota bacterium | reverse complement strand
GCGTGTGTCGATCATTCGGGTTCTACCCGTGGGGCAGAGCCCCACTGATCGACACACGCGGTAGAACCGCGCGCGAGCGGGGTTGCAGAGAAAATTGTATAGCAAGGAGGCAGAAAAGCCTGAACATAAAAATCCCGAATTTTGGATTTTACCAAAATTCGGGATGAGGCATGTTTATATGGAAGACACCATCAAGGCAATTACTCCTTCTTCTTCGCTTTTTCGGCTTCTTCTTTCAGTTTGCGCAGTTGCTCTTCTGCGGCTTTTATTTGGGCTTGTAAAGCAGCCAATTGCGCGGCCGACTCTTCCCGTTTTTTCGTATCCTCCCCTACCAGGCGTGTTGTTTCGGCCTTGTTGCGTTCAAGTTCGGCGGCAGTTGCGGCTTTTGCTTCCGCGATGGCCGTTGCGGCTTGTTGTTTGATTTCAGCCACGCCTGCTGCTTCCGATTCGCGTGTTTTCGCAATGTTGGCCGCCGATTCTTGTTTGGCTTTGTACACCGCATCCGTTGAAGCTTTTTGTGCCGCCGCTATTTCATCGTTGGTGCGTTTGCGGGCCTCTTCCGTTTCTTTGGCGTACTGTTGGCGCTTTGTTTCGGAATCTTTTCGCGCCGTTGCGATCTCTTCTGCTGCTTTGGTGCGGGTATCGGCGATTTCCTTGGCTGCCTTTTCCTTAGCGTCGAGCGTTTCTTTGGCAATCGCGGCTTTTTTATCGTCGCTTTCCTTTTTTGCCAGCGCAACGGCCTCAATGGCTTGCTGTTTCATCGTAGCAACCTCTTTTGCAGCATTTTCGCGGGTATTTGCAATTAAAACAGCCGCTTCATCGCGGGCTTTGGCCACATTTTCGGCGGCTTCCTGCCGGGCTTTCGCTGCATTTTCACGCGCCGTTTTCACCTCTTGAGCAGCCTGTTGTGCAGTAGTAGCGATTTCCGTTGCGGCTTTTTCGCGCGACGCACCAACTTCACTGGCCAGGCGTTGGCGTTCTTTGGCAGCATTTTCGCGTCCTACTTTAATACTATCCGCTTCGGCGGCTTTGATGGCATTGATATTTTGCGCGCTTTGACGTTTTGCTTCTGCAACTGCATTGGCCGATTCTTGTATGGCACGCGCCTGATTTTCTCGTACAGTTGCCACCTCATTGGCCGCTTTTTCACGCGCCGCCGCAATTTCGGCAGCGGCCTTTTCGCGGGCCATTACTACGTCCGAAGCAGAAGCCGTGAGGGTTTCTTGTTGCTTTTTCTTGGCATCGGCGATGGTCGCAGCGGTTTCAGCCTGAATTTGCTTCAGTTTTTCATCCACCGTTTGCTTGGCCGTCATCATTTCATCGGCATATTGTTTTTGGGCCTGGTCTGCCTTTGCATTGGCTTCCATTACTTTCGCGCGGGCCTCATCTGCTGCTTTTTGTGCTTCAACAGCAGCGCGTTCGCGGGCTTTTTGTACTTCGGTAGCACTTTGTTGTTTTACATTACTTTCCTGATCCTTGGCAGCCGCGATCGATTTGGCCAGTTCTTCCTGAATTTTGGTGATTTCCGTTTCGGCTTTTTTGCGGGAAGCGGCTACTTCAATGGCTATAGAGTCGCGTTGATTTTTGGAGCGCAATTGCGCCTCCGCCACCGCTTTAGTTGCTTCTTCTTGAACCTGCTGAACCGTTTGTGCCGCTTTTTGCTTGCTATCGACTACTTGTTTGGCGATTTCGGCTTTTTCGCCTTCCGCTTTTTTCTGCTGTTCGGCAACGCCTAAACGGGTTTTTTCAATTTCCTCTGCAGCGCGTTTTTTGGCTTCCACAACCTCCAGGGCGCTATTTTCCTTCTGTTTGGCCACATTTTCCTTAATATCGGCCATTTCTGCGGCGCTGTTTTGTTGCAGCAGTGCTTTTTCTTCGGCTGCTTTCCGGCGATATTCCGCTAGGTCAACGGCCAGTTTTTGTTTTTCCAGCACGCTATTTTCCCGGGAGAGGGCAATTTCTTCGGCGGCATCTTCCCGGATTTTAAGAATTTGTTCGGAGGCTGTTTTTTTAGCCGTCACCACATCATCCTGGGTGCGATTTTGTTCCGTTTTGGCTTTATTGCGGGCATCTTCTACAATTTTGGCACTTTCTTCCCGGATCCGTTTCAATTCGTCATCGGCATTACCGCGCGCGGTTGAAATTTCATCGGCGTATTGCAGTTTCGATTGTTCCAGTTTTTCACGGACAACGAGCAGTTCTTTCGCGGCATTTTCACGGGCTTTTTGCACCTCTTCGGCAGAAACGACCCGGGCTTTTTGAATATCTTCCCCTGCCTGACGTCGTGCATCTTCAACCGTCATCGAAATTTTTGTCACCGCAGAATCGGCCTTTGATTTGTTTGCGACAATATATTGTTGTGCTTCTGCTTTCGACTTTTCAATTTCTGCCAAGCTGGCTTTGCGTGCTTCCAATACTTCATTGGAGTATTCCAGTTTTTTGGCATTGGCAGCGTCCCGGGCTGCGGCAACTTCTTGAACCAATTGTGCTTTTACGGCCTCTGCGCGGTCTTTTTCGAGTTTTATTTCGGCCCGCAACTTTTCTTTCGTTTTTTCAAGGTCTGTGCGCAAAGCACTTACCTCGGGGTCGGCAGAAATGGCCGCTTTACCCGCAGCGCCTGTTGTGGGTTTCGTTGGCGTAGTAGCACCTGGTTTAGCGCCAGGGGCAGGCGTTGTAGTTGCTGCAACGGGTTTTACCACTTCTGCACCGGGATTGTCGACAACCGATCCTTTTTCCAGAATCGAGTAAAAACAACTACTGATTTTTTTGAATTCTACCTGCCGATCCTTGTTGGTGGTAAACTTGTACTTCTGGCGGTCAACAAAATTGATAAAATTGATGCCGGTGATATTGCCTTCTGCAAGCCATTGTACCGCATCCAAGTCGAGCAACAGGTTATTGCGGTGGGTTGGAACAGCACCCGCAACCAATTCGTCCATACCAATGAACTTATAGCTGCGTTCCTGCCCTTTTTCATCAATGAAAACAACCTGGTCGTCTTGGTTGAATTCAATGCCGCCTACCGAGGTCATGCGTGCAAAAATGCCTTTTTCATCGGTGAAAAAGTTGATGGCGTAATTGTAACTGCCTCGAACGACAACCGTAAGCGGCGCTGAATGCGCGATCTGGATGCCGGATATTTTTTTGTTCTCTTTGATGGCACTACTACAGTCCTGCGCCATCAACAAGTGCGGCATGCAACTTACGAGCAGCAACAAACAAAAAAAAGAAATGAACTTAGAGGATGATTGTATCATACACAGGGTATTAGCGTGGATTTTAAAATGCGCGGCAATTTATACTTTTTTTTGCATGCATACGCCTCAATTATAGGGCGATGCAATTTTTTACCAAATCAAAAGGTACAAATTGCCACAAATGACCGAATTTTTTTTTGAAAAAGCCAAAAAAAGATTAGAAAGTAAGCTTGAGTGAATCACGCATGTGGTCATCTGCAAGTCCGTGTTGCATCCAATATGGAGACAAGATACTTGCCTTTAAAACACCGCGGCTCATCAATTTGCCCTCCACTTGCTCTTCCCAACCCAAAATTTTATGCGGAAAATCGCTTTCAAACCGCACCACCAACTGCCTTGGAATGCTGGTATATTGCAAGGTCAATACACTTGATTTGGGTTCAACGCCAATCGAAATGGTTGCGTCTTCCACTTTTAAAGGCTTATGCCGCATTCGGATATAGGCAAGGTCTGGTATCACTTTTATAGCACCTGTGGGCACAGTAGATGGGTTCATGCGAATTCGGAGCATCAATTCTTCCTCGAGGAGTGCCTTGCCGAGGGTAATTTTTTGATCGCCTTCCGTTTCAAAATAGGAAAATGTTTTAGCCTCGTAGCCTGCGCTTTGCACGTTTAACTGCGAAAAAACATGCCCACACCAGTCCTGAACCGTCGAAGTAGATTTAATGGCCATACCGCCATCTATGGGGTTAAACACCGATGCCATGATCGAATAGTCATAAATACCCGTATGAAAACGGCGGATGGTGTTTAATTTGAGGATAGGCGCTCGGTCTGCGCCAGCAGCGGCAGCATCATCCAGTTTTACCTGTTTCGATTTAGAAAAATCTTCGGTTACAAACACGCTGACTTGTTCGGCATCGCGCAGTTCACCATAACGTTCTTGTGTAACCTGGAAAGTGTTTAATTCGGCTTTGCCCTGATACCAATATTGGGCAAAACCGTTGGCAAGTGGCAAGGGGGCTGCCTGGGCGGTTGAAAGGGCTTTGGCATTGGAAGCAGGTTCAGAGGAGGCGGGTTGGTTGCATTGCCAAATAAGCAAAGCAAGGAAAACGAGTGCAATATTGTTTATGATTCGCATGATTATGATTGATTTACACTATCGGGTGGTTGAATGGGCGGGTTGGTAAAGTACAATCCATACACCGGCATACGCAAAACGTTTTCGAGGGATCCATGCTGTATCTAATCGATGAAAATCTGACGCTTGCAGATCATTCATAACATTAGAAACAAAAATAAGCTGATTTTGGTCAAATTGAATGTCTGAAAAGCGACGCTTATCGTCGTTTAACATTAAATCAATACCCGTATTGAGGTTGGGGAAGGCCGATCCGACCGATTGATAATCAATTCCTTGTTGGTCGAGGTAGGTAAGCGCCTCTGCGCGCAGGGCGTGGTAGGGTTGATGGGCAAGGGTTGCATCCCAATCCATGGAAATACCACGCGGATAAATCCACAAGTTACCGGTAGCAAAACCGATGCTCAGTGCTAAAAACGTAAGGCGGATAATGTGTTGCTTTTGATTACTTTGAATCACCCATTGAAATGCCAAGAGGTGCATGGCACAATAGGCTGGTAAAAAATAACGGTGTGCCGACAGGTTTTGGTATAAAACGGCGGAAATGCTTAGAAAAAAGCAGATGCACCCAACCAAAAGCAACAGCACGGTATCTGGCGCGCGCAATCGTTTTTTCCACCATAAAACACTCAAAACCAACAGGGTGAGCCATTCAAACACGCGTCCAAAATCCAGCCAGCGCCAAATAAGAACTGCAATATTGCGCAAAATCCCCCACCCTGCTACCCGTTGAAATGCAGGAGCCCAGGCCGATTGTGCGTGGTAGCCAATCCAACCAGTTTGTGCCCAATGCCAGGCTAAAAAGACGGTCGCAGCCGCAATTCCCGGCAAAAAACACCCGGCTTGATGCCAAAAATACCGAAATCCGGTCTGTAAGTGCCAACAACGAAGACTTAAAAAAATACCTAACCCGGCGGCGGTCATCATCCCGCGCATACTGACCAAACTCAATCCTACTACACCTAAGGTAATGTAAACCAACCGATTACCCAGGATACCTTCAAGCGCAAGCACAAAAAAACTCAACAAAATAATATCTGGACTAACCAGGACCATTTGTCCAGCAACCACCGGATCTAGCAAGACGATGGGCAACAGCCAAAATGCCCAATAAGGGGTGCCGAGGCGAGCAGCCAATCGGTACAAGCCCCAAATGAGTAGGCATAAAAATGGAAGCATGGAAAAATGGCTGACCGGCAAATTGTAGCCAAAAAAAGTCCACATCGTGGCCAAATAATAGCCTAAAAATGGTGGGTGGCCACTGTCAATCAGCGGCGGCAATACTGCCCATTGGAGCTGATGCTGGTAAAAAAAGTGAGCATGTTTGGATGCCAACTGCACGGTATCCCAAAAAAAGGGATCATGCCGCACTACCCAGGTCATACCTGCAGCATATAAGTAAAATGGTAAAAGTCGAAAACGTAAAAGCGCATGCACCGCGCAAAGGTAGGTATTGCACAACAAGTATCACGCAACCAAGTTGCAATATCCCTACCGCCCTTTGGATTCAATTAATCGAAGAAATTCGCCCCGTGTTTCGGCCTTGCCAAATTCGCCGGTGAAAGAAGATGTAGTGGTAATGCTGTTTTGCTTTTGCACGCCGCGCATCATCATACACATATGACAAGCTTCAATCACCACAGCCACCCCAAGTGGGTGCAAGGTATTTTGAATAACATCGCGAATTTCGATGGTAAGTCGCTCCTGAACCTGCAAGCGACGGGCAAAAACATCCACAACCCGCGGAATTTTGCTCAATCCAACTATGTAGCCATTGGGGATGTACGCCACATGGGCTTTACCAAAAAAGGGTAAAATATGGTGCTCGCACAAAGAATAAACTTCAATATCTTTAACAATGACCATTTCATTGTAATCTTCCTTAAACATTGCACCCAACAAAATCGCTGCCGGATCCTGATCATAGCCCTGGGTAAGAAACTGCATCGCTTTTGCGGCGCGTTCAGGCGTTTTAAGCAGGCCATCTCGGGCGGTATCCTCCCCTACCCCTTTTAAAATCTCCTCGTAATGCAGGCGCATTTTTTCAGTGAGCGCGTCATCATACGAATCGCTTTTAGTATAACTCATTTAAAGTTTCGTTTTGTCTGAAAAACAGCGCTTTATGAAAATTTATTCGCCATAGTACTCGGCGTAAATGGTCTCCGTTTCCCATAATTTAATGGCATGGAGTTTACAGGTTTGGCCTTCCAGGCCTTTTTCCAGGCGTTGCCAAATTAGGATAACAAGATTTTCGGTGGTTGGTTGCATTCCTTTTGGAATAAAGTCTACATCCAGGTTGAGGTTGCTATGGTCCAGGTGATCAATCACTTCAGACTTGATGATCAGGCTGAGTTTTTTTACATCGATAATAAAGCCAGTGAGCGGATCGGGCATACCTTTTACCGTCACGTGCAGGTTGTAGTTGTGGCCGTGCCAGTTTTTGTTGGAACATTTGCCAAAAACAGTGCGATTTTCTTCTTCGCTCCACGATTCGACCCACAATTTATGGGCGGCATTAAAACGTTCAATTCGGGTGATATAAACCATTCGAGTGTTTTTTTGTCAAAAAATGTATGTAAACATGGTACACACAAAAAGCGGGCTCAAATTTACGGCGAAAAGCGCGAAAAGCCTGCTTTCATCAAATCCTTTGGTTGCTTTTTAACACGCATTTAGTCCCTTTGTGTTCCCGGTTTATCTAATAATAACATCTATCGGTGGATGTTTGTGTTTATTTGCAAAAACAATTAGGAGGGCTTGGCATGAAATCCCGCAATTTTCTGGATCGCATTTATCGTTTTCTAAATCTGCGGCCAGTGTATCACGCACTGTTCTGGCTGGTGCTGTTTGGCGTGATGATGCTTGATGGGCTTCAAAAAGG
>CAIVGO010000115.1 GCA_903905445.1 uncultured Bacteroidota bacterium | reverse complement strand
GACTTTCCGGCACCTAAAACATCGCCATCCGCAACGGTATTATTCAACAAATGACAATAATCAGCAAGGACGGGGTCGTTACATACGGACCTGTTTCCGTATCGCATGGCAAACAAGGACACCCATTTGGTGTAATCCAGGTAAGTTTCGGGTGCATTTTGGTCCTGACTGCCTGCCGATTTGCAGATTGGTTTTTGCTCTTGCAGCACGGCGTCATATTGCATCAAACCAATCATCTCTGGCGCCAGTCCTTTCATGCTGGGCGATACTTTTTGCGTCAAAGTCTGGTAAAAATGGTCATAATTGATCACACCGGCCAGGCTATTACTCGGGTTGAAACGCAACAAATTGGTGGGGCAATTGGGGATATGATCGGAATCGAACCCGGTATCATCCGACCATTCGTGGTATTCGCGTACAAAATCAAATTGTTCCAGCAGGGTAAGGTCGTCCGAAGCGCGTGCGTTTATGCCGATAAAATCTTTCATCAGCGGGCGCGGGTTCTTATCTTGCGCGTTCAAAACAAGTTGAGCACAAACAAATATTCCGACGACAAGCAGGGTGCTTTTCAATTTTGGCATACATGGGTATCAGAGATGAAGCGAATGATTAATGCAGCGTAAAGCATAAAGTGAAAGATACCGGCGTGCTTACAAATGCTGCATGCACTTTTGGTGTAAATACCATGCCATTAAAATGTAACAGAGGGAAATAACCAGCAATTATGCCGATTCAGCAACAAACCGATCAAATACGAACCGAGGCACAGCGCCTGGGATTTGATTTTGTGGGGTTTACCAAGGCAGAACGGTTAGATGCGGAGGCGCGTAAATTAGAACAATGGCTGCACCAGGGGGCACATGGGCAAATGGGGTATATGGAAAACCATTTTGACCTGCGTGTAGACCCTACCCTGCTGGTGCCCGGCGCAAAGACGGTGATTTGTTTGGCCTATAATTATTTTACGGATGACTTGCAGGAAGACCCGGAAGCGCCAAAAATCAGTCGGTACGCTTATGGCACCGATTACCATTTTGTGGTAAAAGACAAACTGAAGGCACTTTTTCAGTATATGCAGGATACTTTTGGGGAAATTGATGGTCGTTGTTTTGTAGACAGCGCGCCCGTGATGGAGCGGGAATGGGCGCAGCGGGCGGGTTTGGGCTGGAATGGGCGCAATACACTCACCATCCATCCAAAGCGCGGTTCTTATTTCTTTTTGGCAGAAATTATTTGTGATTTGCCCTTGTTGTACGACGATCCGATCCGCGATCATTGCGGCACTTGCCGGCGGTGTATAGATGCTTGTCCCACCGAAGCCATCGCACCGGAAGGTTATTTTTTAGATGCTTCCAAGTGTATTTCCTACCTGAGCATCGAATTGCGGGCCGAAATACCTTCAGAATTCAAAGATCAAATGCAAAACTGGATGTTTGGCTGCGATGTTTGCCAGGACGTTTGTCCCTGGAATCGCTTTGCAGAACGCCATAAAGAACCCGCTTTTGAGCCCCATCCGGAATTATTGCCCATGCGAAAATCGGCCTGGGAAGCCCTAAACGAAGAAACTTTTAGCAAGATATTCAAAAAATCGGCAGTAAAGCGCATCAAATACGAAGGACTAAAGCGCAACATCCAATTTTTAAAACCAGATCAATAACCGTCCCAGCCGTACGCATCATCGCAACCCAGCCTAACCGTCCCAGCGGGACGGCATCTTTGTAACAATGTCAACCTAGCCAAACCGTCCCAGCGGGACGGCATCTTTGTAGCGTAATATGTTGTTTATCCGGGTTTAACCGGGTTTTCCGATTTTTCCGGTTTTTCCGAATCCGTAATCCGTTTTAGCACATCAGGCAATTGACGCAGCGCCGTAAGTTCCCGGAATTTTTCCCGCATTTCCTCCGCAGGCGAACCGAAATACGTTTTTCCACCTTCCAAACTTTTAGAAACCCCCGATTGGGCGGCAATCAACGCGCCTTTGCCAATCGTCAGGGCTTGCGCGATGCCT
>CAIVGO010000114.1 GCA_903905445.1 uncultured Bacteroidota bacterium | reverse complement strand
CGACGAGGCTGGTCGCATGGTTTACAACCAGAAAGGTGCGTTTGCAAAAGGTTACAACACCATCGCGATCGATCGCGCGTTGTTGAACACCGTTGGTATGATGTACTACAAATTGGAAACCGCTACAAACAGCGCTACCAAAAAAATGATCCAATCGAAGTAATTTCGGTTATAAGTCGGAAGGGTGTTGAGCCCTTCCGACCTAACAGAAAACAGTTCGATTTATAAAATGTAGACCGGTTGGCATGTCAATGCCAACCGGTCTTTTGTATTAACATTTAAATATTATATAAATAGTGTATCCATAATTAATTAATTTGTATTATTTTAAAAGGGATCTGTCTAATATAGGCAATTTTTTCAATAGTTAAAAAAAGGGTAGTTGGCCGTTATTAAAAAAAACAATATTACTTTTAAGCGCTCTAAGAAATTTATTATCTTTTTTTAATCAAGACCAAAATGTCTATCAAAAGATTCCTTCATGAAAAGCCTTACACACAACTGGGGCATGGTCTGCCTCATCGCCTTTTGCCACCTGACGGTTACTGACCTGACCGCTCAAAATGTACCTTCCGTAATTGTCTTAAGTAACGCCCCGTTTTGTCTCAACAATACGGCACTTCAGCTCGATGAGCAAGGAGGAGAAGCGGTAAGTTGGGCATGGGAAGGTCCAAATGGATTCACCGCAAACATTCAAAATCCGGCAATTCAAAATCCGACGTTAAGCGCTTCCGGCACCTACTCGGTAACGGTAACGGCTGCTTCCGGCCTGACCAATGTTGGAACGCTGGATGTTATTTTGTATGAATCCCCTCAATTTTCCCTCACCAATGCATCCATTTGCGCTGGCGCCAGTGTTCCATTACAGACCACAGGCACCGGCTTCAGTTGTAGTTGGCAACCAACCACAGGGCTGGATGATCCACTGAATTGTGCGCCATTCGCATCGCCAGCTACTACTACGGTGTACACCCTAACTGCAACCAATGTGTATGGCTGTACGACCCAAGGTCAAATGCAGGTATATGTGCATCAGTCGGTTGCGCTGAGCTGCAAAAATCTCATAACGGTTGCACTAGACGAAGACGGCCTGGTACCCATCACCCCTGAAATGGTATTGAGCGGCACGGTATCAACTGATACGTTTTTAAAAGTGTCGGTCTTGCTTCAACCTACCCAGGAAAATCTGGGTAATGCGGTAAGTTGTGCTCAAATTGGACAAGCGCTTACGGTAAAAGTGATGGATAGCTGCACCGGAAATTTGTGTTGGGGGAATTTAAAAGTGCAAGACAACCTGGCACCCAAGATCACTTGTACCCAATTGATCTTACCTTGCGCGTTACCCAGTTACACGCCAACCTATTTAGGCACACAAAATATTGCGCAGTCAACACCCACGGCCGCAGACAACTGCGGAGTGCCCACTTTAGGCTATTCTGACATCGTATATAACCTGAATTGTAATGCAGGCCCTGTAAATGGGGTTGGCGATTTGAGTGCCTATATAGAACGGCGTTGGACTGCGCAGGATAATCACGGAAATACTGCCAGTTGTTTGCAGTATATCCTGGTAGATCGCGCCCATATTCCCGATTTGGTGCTGCCCGCCGACATTACGGTAAATTGTACCAATCCAAATATTCAACCCAGTGCCACAGGTGCCCCTGCTGTGCCATTTAACGGAAAAAAATATCCAATTGCGCCGCAGGCTTATGGCTGTGATTTGAATACGATTTATACCGATGAACGCTTGGAGATCTGCGCTGGATCGTACAAAATTGTGCGTACCTGGACGATTTTTGACGATTGCCTGCCCAGTACCAATACGCCGCCTTTTAATCCGTTGGAATATACCCAAATCATCAAGGTGATGGATCTCAGCGGACCGCAAATGACCTGTCCGGCCGATATAACGGTGAGTACAGATCCCTATAGTTGCTGTGTAAGTTTGGATTTGCCAGATCTTATCCTGACCGATGATTGTTCTCGCTTGCAATCCATTGACGCGACCATTACTTCAAAGGATAGTACCAACGGGGCGCCTACCTATTATTTCGAAGTGCAGGGTGCGTTGGCTGATTTTCCCGAAAATAATATTTGGTTGCCGGATACGCTTGGGCAGCAAGGTATCAGCCCTTGTTTGCCAGTCGATACATTTATCGTGCACTATCGCGCAAAGGATGGTTGTGAAAATCTTTCCCTTTGCTCGTTTAATTTGGTAGTTGTCGATAAGACAGAACCAGTGGCCGTTTGTGATGAATTTACCCAGGTTGCGATTGCAGCAGGTGGAAAATCTGAATTAGCAGCCATTACGTTTGACGATGGCTCTTACGATCAATGTTGCATTAAAAAGTTTGAGGGCCGCCGTTTGAATGGGCTGTGTGCTGGTGAGCCGGATAATTTTGGCCCTACGGTGGAGTTTTGTTGCACCGATGTAGGCAAAACCATCAAAATTGTGATGCGGGTGACCGACTGCGCCGACAACACCAATGAATGCAATATTAATGTTTTGGTGGAAGATAAAATAAAGCCGAGTTGCATTCCTCCCGTGAATGTGACCGTAAGTTGTGAAAATTTTGACCCTACTCTTTGGGCATATGGAACTGCAACGGTCCAGGATAATTGCTGTGTAGGTTCGGTAAACAGTACGGCCAACTACAGCGCCTTTGATACCGTGTGCAATGTTGGCACCATCTTGCGCACCTTTACCGCATCCGATTGTAACGGGTTATCCAACACCTGTACTCAACGTATTGTGGTGCTTTATGAGCAGGAATATTTTATCCGAATGCCAAGTGATGCCAATGTGACTAAATGTGATGGCACTGGAAATTATGGGGTCCCCATTTTCTTGAACGAAGATTGTGAGTTGTTGGGGGTAAGTTATGAAGACCAAATATTTACCTTGGTTCCCGATGCTTGTTATAAAATTATACGCCGTTGGCAAATCATCAATTGGTGTACTTATGTGCCTGGAAAGCCCTGTATTGAGGTGCCTAATCCGGAACCCAATCCCAATCCGCTGGATCCAAACAATATCCGGGGCCCCATTTTGTCCTTGCCCGGTACAACGGGTATTTGGGCGCCCACTAATATAAATGTGACCCCTGGAGCCCCGACTACCAATTACGCCAATTTGCTTGATTCCCTTGCAAATTGCTATAATTATGATCAGATCATCAAAGTGGTAGACCTCCAGGATCCAAAAGTGAATGTCCCAGCCGGGCAGGATACCTTCTGCGACCTGACTGCCAATGATGCAAGTCTTTGGAACGCAGATCACTGGTGGGATCAAGCCATTGGAAGCCATAATGTATGTGAAGGTCCGGTGGATCTTAAAATTACTGCCGTGGATTCCTGTACCGCAACCGATGTTTTTGTGCGCTACCTCTTGTTTCTTGACCTCAATCAGGATGGGGTCATGGAAACGGTGGTGAATAGCAATAATTTGCCCGGAACCAATACGGTAAATGTTGGGAATGCTTCAAATGCAAACTTTAGCGGCGGTACCCCACAAAGTTTTGACCATCGAAATGTGCTGATAAACCAACAGTACGCATTTGCCTTAGAAACCTACGTTGAAAATGACTTGTTGCATGCTGCGGTAAAATGGAACACCAGCGCCAACCCCAATCAATACACCACGCCGG
>CAIVGO010000113.1 GCA_903905445.1 uncultured Bacteroidota bacterium | reverse complement strand
GCCTGAAGGAAACGTTTTCCCTCAATCCGCTGTATGGCAATAAAATACAACACAGCGCCGACGGAACCATTAAAACACAATGGATTACACATGACGAACACCGCATTGAATCGGTGCTGATTCCGGTGCAATCCGATGATCGCTACACCGTGTGCGTGAGTACGCAGGTGGGATGCAGCCTAACTTGTAAGTTTTGTGCGACCGGAAGAATGGGGCGGAAAAGAAACCTGGAGGGTTTTGAAATCTTCGATCAGGTCGTTTTAGTGGACCAACAATGCCGCGAGGCGTTTGGACGCGGCATCACCAACGTGGTGTACATGGGCATGGGCGAGCCGCTGCTCAATTACGCGCAAACGATGAAAAGCATCGAGTTGCTCACCACACCACCACCCTCGGGCCTGGGGATGTCGGCCCGACGCATTACCGTGAGCACGGCGGGTATTGCCAAAATGATCCGCAAATTGGCCGATGATGGTTTCCGCAGCAACTTGGCCATTAGTTTGCACGCGGCCGATGATGCGAAGCGCAACGAAATTATGCCCATCAACGAGACCAACAACCTGGAAGTATTGATGGAAGCCCTGGAGTATTTTTACCAGGAAACGGGCGGACGTATATCATACGAATACATTGCTTTTCAGAACTTTAACGACAGCATTGCCGACGCGAATCGGTTGATTCAGTTGTGCCGCCGCCGTTTTCCGGTGCGGGTTAATATCATTGAGTACAACCCGATTGATGGCTCGGAATTTACCAAATCGGGTGATATTCAATTGAATGCATTTGGCAAACACTTGGCCGACCATGGAGTGACGGTGACCGTGCGGAGGAGCCGGGGGAAAGATATTGATGCGGCTTGTGGGCAGCTGGCGAATAAGTAGTTTTTAATTTCCGATTGCCGATTTGTTTGATTTCCGATTTCCGATTGGATGTTTGATTTCCGATTTATGGGGGACTTGCCCTTATATTTTGCTGATCAACTTTAGGGTTGCCAGATCATAAATATAGATCTCATTTTTATCCGTCTTGTCGTATTTCTTGTTGTTGTTTGAATCGAAATATCCGGTAATGACGATGGTTCCTGTTTGTTTATTGATCGCCCAGGCCTGGGTAAAGAGTTGATTTTCTGTCAATTGTGTTTTTTCTTGTCCATCTGGCGAAAGCACGATAATTTGTTGGGGATCTTCCCAGTTGATGCCGTTTTTCCCATCGAGGTCAACCGTTTGTGCGGAAACAATGATTTTGTTAATTCCCAGGCTGTCAATTTTGACTTGCTCGACGCGGTCTATGTACCCGTCATTGGGGAAGTCGACTTGTTTTGTTTGTCCGGTTTTTGTGTGAATGAACAACAAGTACCTGCTTTTGGCATCATACATTTTGCCCCGGTGTTCAATAGACGCCATCATATAAGGCGTCCCTTCAACTTCCGTCAATTTGTTGAAATGCACATAATTGTATTTATCTTGTCCGTATGACGGTAACGTGAGGAACAGGAACAAACCCAAGCAGAATGCTTTCATAATCCGTTATTTTATAATTATTTATTGTGTCATCTCTCTAACGTTTTCCAGCACCCGTTTCATATACGTTTTCCAAAAAGTGTGGGCAAATAACCAGTTGAGTGGATAAAGCAGGGGTTGGTTGGCATGCAAGTGGTAGGTGTATTCAATCAAAATCTTATTCGGCTCCAGTTCGGTGGTTTTCCATTCGCCCACAAACTTGTAAAACCCCAGCATCCAGGCTTGAAAATCGTCGACCTGGATTTTCCAGTATTGATTTTCAATCCTTTCGAGCACATGGTCCATCGAAACATAGCCGCCTTTTTGGGTCAGGGATTTTGCGGCGTACACTTTTTTGCTGGAGCCAGGTATGCCCCAATTTTCATCATCGGAGGTGCGGGTAACGGGTGGCATGACGCCGTAGCCGGTGTGTACTTTGGTAACATCGCCGAGCATGGGGGTTTGAAAGGCCTTTTCGAGGGAGCAATGGTAAATGGTGGAGGTGCTTACTTTGAAAATCATGTTTTCCGTTTTATCCTAATTTTGCGATTGCATTCGCAATAATAACGCTTTTTTTGCGAATGTAATCGCAAGATTAGGATGAATTGAGTGCTTATTTCAGATTACTTTACACAGTTGTGCCACTGGTTTGGGCTTTTCAAATCTCGTTCGCATATTGGGCAAGTCCACGCCATTATTTAAAATTGTCCTTAATAAATTGCGCAAACGTAATCGCTTCCCGCCCCGTAATCTTTTCAACCCAATCGGTAATAGCGGGTTCTTTTTGAAACCTGGGGGAATAATGCAGCATGATCATCACTAAAATGAGCATAATGGGCATTTTTTCTTTCCTTTTGGTCAGGAAAAAACGAATCAGGTTGGGTGATATAAATTGAATTTTAACGCCTAAAACGCTGCTTAATTTAGCCGCCATTTCAGCAAAAGTTAACTTTTCTTTGTTGGTTAATTCGTAGGATTTATTGATGTGTAGTGTGCTGTTTGTTAACACTTTGGCTGCAACTACACCTATATCGCGAACATCTATCAGGGTAAATTTTGCAATTCCGGCAGGTAAAAATATTCGCTTTTTCTGGACCAAATCGTCGCGCAAAGTGGTTGTAAAGTTTTGCATAAAATAGGCTGGACGCAAAAAAGTATAGGGTATTTTACTGTCTACAATCAATTTTTCAATTTTATGGTGCGGTATGATGCTACTGCTTTCAACGCCCTGAACCGATAAAAATACAATATGCTGTACGCCTTGTGCTACACAGGTTTCAAGCATAGGTTGAAAGTATTTTTTCACTTCCGAAATTTGGGGTGGCCGTAATAAAAACAGCAAATCACAGCCACCCAAAGCAGTTGAATACGTTGAAATATCGGTAAAATCAAATTGAACAAACCTGGTATTGTATTGCCCTAATTTAATTCTATCAGCATCCACGTTTCTGACGCCTGCATATACATCCAGTGCGTGCTCTATGTTTTGCAGGGCCGCAAGCACGGCGGTTCCTACATTTCCGGTGGCACCCGTAATTAGCACTTTTGTCATAGTTGTTAATCGTCTGCTTCTTTATCAGAATTTCCGGCAGGCAAAATCGCAAAATTTGTAACTTCGGTGTGCCTTATTTGGCCACCCAGATACCCAGTTCTTGCCACCAATCCGAAACTAACCAGTGAAACCACTAAAATAACGGATGCTGCGGTACCGGACAACGATGATTTTATAAAGGTCAAATATAACCCTCCGATCGCAGCAACGCCTAGGGCAATCAAAGAAATCAAGGCAAATAGTGCAAATTCTTCATGTTCCTCGATGGATGCTTCCAATACGCCTTGTATGCTTTCCACCGTTTCTGCAGCCGCCTCCCCGGTTAAATAGGCGATTCCCGCTCCGATGGCCGCAAGGATAAAAAGAGAATAGGCGGCAACTTTGGTTTGTTCCGTTTTGGTCCAAATGCCCTGCGCAAGCACAATGGCGCCTAAAATGGAACCAAAAATGGGCAAATGGGTAATAAGCAAGTGAATGTGTGTTTGGTTCATGGCTGTTTTTTATTGAAACACGATGAATTTATCGCCTTCTGTAAAGGAAAAGTCGCAATGTTTGGGCGGGTTGGTCGCGTACGTATTGCCACAAACCGGACATACATAATATTTTGAAGGTAACGTATTTAAGGTGTTGCTATTGATACCACTTAATGCTTGGTCAAAAAATAATTTATGCTTTTGCTCTGTTTTTTGGGCAAAAGAGAGACTTAAATGCGCAGTTTGATTTCCGGCCATTTCTGCGGTTTTTAAAAAGTCGGGATACATGACTTGGGCTTCGTAAGCTTCGCCATTGATATCGTCGGACAAACTTTCTTTGGTGGTTTTTACCTTATATTCGGGGGTGATCACAGGAACAGTTCCGCCGGCGTCTTCAATGACTGCCTTATGGTTCATGGAGTGAATATTTTCGGCCGCTGAAACGGCATTATACAGCAAGGCAATATTGTGGTAACCTTCGGATTCGGCTTTTTTTGAAAATGCTTCATACTTTGCGGTTGCCGTTCTTTCGCCTTTGTAGGCTGCTTGCATATTTTCAATGGTTTTGGTGCTTGCGTCTTTCATTTGGTTGGTGCTTGTTTTTATTTCGGGTTTTTTATTTTCACAAGCGGTTGTTAATAAACAACTTGCAGCGGTGAAGCATGCAAAAAATCCGAGAAGTGCCTTATTCATGTTGAATTGCTTTTTTTGATTTACAATTCCGCAAAGGTCGCCTCTGGGTATATGGAGGTTGTTACATTAAGAACTTTAAAGGTTGTAGATTTCACATGTTTACTTACAGATATTGATTTTCGAAATTCCATTATATGATTTGCGTTTCATATGGAGGTCATAGTCATACATTAAAAAAACAAAAACACCTTTAAACTATTTTGCACCAACCCAGTCTTAAAGCAGTTCTTTACAAAAGCAACTTTCACAATGCGCACCTTTTATACAATAATCCTGCTGGTTATACTACCCTGGATTGCAAAAAGCACGACCCCATCGCATCCGCCCAGCGATTCTTTTACCGTATATTTGTTTCTGTTAGAGGATTGCAAAATTACCCAGGCCTATGCCGATAAAATGCAATCCATACACGCGGAATATGCCAAAGACAGCATCGGGTTTCAGGGCTTTTTTCCCAACCCGGTCTCTGAAGACAGCAGTATTCAGGCATTTATCCAAAAATACAAAATCCCGTTCTCCTGCACACGCACCCACGCCTACACGCGCGCAAAACAGTTGGGCGTAACCGTAACCCCGGAAGTCGTCGTATACAACGAAACGCGCCAAACCATTGTATATCAAGGCCGTATCAATAATTTGTACGAGCGGGTTGGTCAACGTAGACAAGTGGTTACTTCCCACGAACTGGAAGCAGCGCTGTAT
>CAIVGO010000112.1 GCA_903905445.1 uncultured Bacteroidota bacterium | reverse complement strand
GGGCTCTGCCCCACGGGTAGAACCCGAATGATCGACACACGCGGTAGAACCGCGCGCGAGCGGGTTTGTTGAATGCGCTTCGTAACCATTTAACCCCAAGCGCTTACCTTTGCAAATATTAACCTATCCTACGATTTCGTCAAAACGCATCCCATGTACGCAGCCCGATACTACGATCGCCAAAACTTAAAAGAATACCTTGCAACAGTGTGGCTGCAACCCGGCACCCTGTTCGTACAAATTGAAACCGAAGCTGGCAATCAAACCCTCGAATGGGGCGCTTCCAACCTGCATTCCATCGAAACCCACCCCGATGGACAGGTGATTGTACAAAATGGAAAGCAATTCATCGAAGTAAAGGACCTATATTTTAAAGCAGACCTTGAACGCAATTTCCAGGGCAAAAAACTGGGAAAACGCGGCTTTTTTGATCAAATTGGCCTGGGAGGCTGCCTGATTGGGCTTTTAATCGTAACCCTTCCGTTCATCGCCGCGTATATTTGGGTAATTCCCACCTTGGCCAACGAAGCCGCCGATAAAGTACCAGTAGATGTAGAGGAAAAAATTGGCGATACCTGGTTTCAAGCCCTCACCGCCCAATATACCATCGACAGCAGCCGTACCCGATTGATCCAGGAATTTTACGATAGCCTGCATTATGGCGGTGCTTACGATATGCGTATAAGTCTTGTAAATGAACCCGTTGTGAATGCTTTTGCGATGCCAGGCGGACATATTGTGGTGTTCGACAGCATCCTGCAAATCATGGATGCGCCCGAGCAACTGGCAGCTTTACTCGCACATGAGGCCAGCCACGTGCAACTAAAACACAGTACCCGTGCTATTTTCCGAAAAATGGCCACCACCATCGCGATTGTTACCATTTTTGGCGATTTTAGAACGGTAGCAGGCCTGATCGCACAACAAAGCGACGAATTGGCCGGACTTTCCTACTCCAGAACCCTCGAAATGGAAGCCGATGCGCATGGATTGGCGCTCATGGAAGCCCAAGCAATTCCGCAGCAAGGCATGCCCGATCTATTTCGCCACATGGAATCAACCATACCAAAGGAAACATCGAATAAGATACCCAATTTTTTGAGCACACACCCGGCTTTGGAAGAACGCATCCAAACAACCGAACAGGTAGCAAAAAAAACGAACCAACCCGGAGTGGTATCCCCCGGATTGGTTCGTATATGGCAACAATTGAAATCAAAATAGCGTCGCAGTCGGTTCAATAAACTCGGAAACCAAGTCGACCCCCATTTCGAAATTCGGTGTTCGAAATTTAAAAACTATTCGTCCGACATATCCATCATGTGGAAAACGTTCAAAACGTCATCGTCTTCCTCCAGGCGGTCGATCAGTTTAATGACTTGATCCACTTCAGCGTCTTCGGTGAGTTTTTTGGTCATGGTAGGAATCCATTCCAATTGCGCGCTGGTGGTTTCGATTTTACGGTCTTCAAGCGCCTTTTGCATGGTTCCGAAATCTTTGAAATCGGTGTAAAGGGCAACTTCATCCTCTTCCATTTTGATTTCCTCCAAACCTGCGTCAATCAATTCCAGTTCCAGATCATCCCAGTTGTTGCCTTCGGCTTTCACTTTAAATACCCCTTTGCGGTTGAACATAAAGCTTACGCTGCCGGAAGTGCCCAAAGCGCCACCGCAACGGTCGAAGTACATGCGCACATTGGCAACCGTACGGGTAGGATTGTTTGTTGCCGTTTCTACCAGCACTGCAATACCGTGGGCTGCATAACCTTCATACACCACCTCCTGGAAGTTTTCGGCTTCTTTGCTGCTGGCATTTTTAATGGCACTTTCCACGTTGCTTTTGGGCATATTCGCCGATTTAGCATTTTGGATTGCCAGGCGCAAGCGGGAGTTATATTCAGGATTGGCGCCACCTGCCTTTACGGCAAGGGCAATTTCCCGTCCAATACGGGTAAACGTTTTGGCCATACCAGCCCAACGTTTCATTTTTCGTTCTTTGCGGAATTCAAACGCGCGACCCATAAGAATGCGTTATATTTAGTAATGTTAAAGAAAAGATAAATGTGGTTAAGGTTTAGGGTGGCGCAAAAGTAGGCATTTCATTTGCAACAAAAAAACCGGGCGCGTATTGCCTGCTGGAAATTTCCTGTGAAATGCGCACCTTTGCTTAACTTTTGAGCGTGTAAAGGCAATTCGCGCTATTTATCCACTAAATCCTGTCTAAACAGGGTAAAATGTTTGCTCTTATGAAAAATTCAATGCTGTGCTGCATTATGGTTTGCATAATGTTTCCGATGGTAAATGGAAGTTGCCAAAATGATGCAAAATCTGTTCGAAATAATGAGGTTACAGTGGCACCTTCTTTGGTGAAATTCGCATCCCAAATGGGTTTTAAATACGAACTAACGCTCGAAAAGGCCAAAAAAGGGGACCTAAACGCCATTAAAGACATGATGGAGTTTCACGGCACCACCGATGGCACCGATGCCCTTAACCATGCGCAAACCTGCCTCGAATTGATCCCGGTCGCCACCGATGACCGTTTTGCCCTTGCATGCCAAAACCTGAAACCCAAATTGAAGACGCTCCTGCTCGAACGCTTTACCCTCGCACAAGGCCGTACAAAAAATACGGAACTCCAAAAGCCCTTAAAAGATTGGGCACCAGGCACTTGGGCTGTGTTGAATAATTTGCCCTTCAATTGCCCGTCTTGTGAAGCCGCTAAAAAAATGACCAAAGAATATACCAAGAATGCAGACGGTACTTTGTCGAAAATTAACCCGGAAGTATCTGGACAAGACGCAGCACCTACCACCGATCAAAATATAGATGGTATGAAGCCTGCAGCGGGCAGCCCGCGTGGCGCAGACGCTCCGGCACCAACCAATCAAACCATCGCGCCTCCCGCTAAAAAGGAAGGCGGAAATTAATAGTCTTTTTTGCCTCGGTGTAAAAAGACGCATAAAACAGTCTGTTATGACGTTCCAAAAGCTGCACTTAAACATTGTTGGGTTGCTCTGTGTTGCGTTGTTGGCTTGGCAGTGTGCGGCCTCCAAACAGGGAGCAACACCCAAAGACCCGCTCGCGTTGCTACTTTCGCATATGACCGGCGATTTTAGCAGCCAGGCCCAAAGTCTGCAAGATTCCGATTATTTTGATATTCGCTTGCATATTCGGCCAATCTGGACGGGTGATAAGTCCAACCATTGGCTGTATGTAGAACAGGCAACTGCGCAAACGCCCGAAAAACCTTACCGCCAACGGGTGTATAAGGTAGAACGCGATGGCGAAACGGGCTTTAAAAGCATTGTTTATACCATTGATGAACCAACTAAGTGGGTGGGTGCTTTTAAAACACCCACTGTTTTAGATCAATACAAACCGGCAAATTTGCTGCTGCGGGAAGGTTGTACGGTGTTTTTGCAACTTCAAAAAGACGGTTCTTTTAAAGGGGCCACACAAGGCGAAGGCTGTGAAAGTACCCTCCGAGGTGCTAAATATGCAAGCTCTACCGTAACCATTACGGATAAAATGTTGTTGAGTTGGGATCAGGGGTTTAATGATAAAAAGGAACAAGTGTGGGGCGCTACAAAAGGTGGATATGCCTTTGTTAAACAATAAAATACATGGCTTTTCGAATTTATACCAAAACAGGCGATGAAGGCCAAACGGGCCTGTTTGGCGGCCGCCGCGTCTCTAAAAGCGAGCTGCGGGTGGATGCTTATGGCTCTGTTGATGAACTCAACGCGTTTATTGGCGCATTGCGTGACCAGGTGCAGGCCAACACGACACGTGCTGTATTGGAACAAATCCAGCATCGCCTGTTTAGCATTGGTGCACACCTCGCGTCCGACCCAGCAAAACCGATGGCCCCCGATTTGCGGCCAGACGATATTCAATTGCTTGAAAATGAAATGGATACCATGGATGATCAATTGCCGCCTTTGCGCAATTTCATCCTTCCCGGCGGACATCCCACGGTTTCTGCTTGCCATATTTGCCGTACCGTAACCCGTCGGGCCGAACGCCTGGTCGTCGCCCTCCACCACCAGGATGCCGTAGACCTCATGGTGCTGCAATACTTGAACCGACTTTCCGACTATTTCTTTATCCTGGGCCGCCAACTCGCTTCGGATTTAGGCGTGGATGAAGTTATCTGGAAAATGCGGGGCGCCTAAGTTTATTTAAAAAACAAGCCTAATAAGTTGATGGTCGACTGGTTTGTAACCACCCGGACCTGATATGCGCCTGGCGGCAACTGCGTTAATCCTCGCAGCCAAATCCGACTGATTTTCTGATTGCTGACGCTGAAATCCGTTACTGGGTAAACACGACCACCTTCATCCACCAGCAAGATTGATTGCACCGCATCGGGCAATGCACTAAAAACTAAAAACTGCATCGTGCCTGCAGCACGGTTGCTGGCAAAAAAAGCATCCGCATGCGCGTCATTGGGCTGGGCTGCAACCCAAAATCCGTGCAAGTGTAACCAAGCCTTGGCCAAATTCGGCAAGCCATACCCTCGTTCATTATCCGGCTCGGTATTTTGATCGGCCGCCTGGTACACGGCCTCTAATATTTCGTTGGCTGTTTTCTCCGGAAAATCGCTCCAAAGGGCTGCCAAACCACCCGCCAGCATCGGACTGGCCAAAGAAGTGCCGTTGGATAGGCCCAATTCAGTACCCACATCGCCCGCAACAACCACCTGTTCGCCCGGTGCAACCAAATCTGGTTTGATACGACCATCGGCAGTAGGCCCCATCGAACTGAAATCAGCACGAGTCGATGCAGAAGTAACGGCGCCCACCGCAATGATTCCTTTTGCATCGGCAGGTACACCGACATAACGCCAGGGTTCATCGCCCGAGTTGCCCGCACTGTTGCAAATAATCATGCCCTTGGTGGCCGCAATCGCTGCGCCTTTTGATCCAATCGCCGTTTTACCGTCCAATTGTTTAAAATTATGGCTCAAAGTGGTATCATTAAAACTGGTATAGCCCAGGGAGGCATTGATAATATCCACCCCGACGCTATCGGCCCACTCCGCACCCGCGATCCAATTGGTCTCTTCTACCGGGTATTCGCCCGCAGTATCTTCTGTTTTTAGCAAAAAATAAGTGGCGTGCGGTGCGGCTCCAACAAAATAGCCCGGCAAATTGGCGCTCATGACCGATAAAACTGCTGTGCCATGTTGCGCACTTTCATAAATACCGCCATCGTGCTCCACAAAATCCCAGCCGGGAAACAAGCGCCCCGTCAAGGCAATGCTGTCAAAAAAAGGCATCGTATCTACGTTGTTAAATCCACCGTCCATTACCGCGATCCATATTCCATCGCCTTTTACACCCGCATAATACAACAAAGGCAGGTTGAGCAGGCTGTTTTGCAAGCCGCCATAACCCAAATCGTCGGCACCTTCACCGGCTTTTGGGTAATTGGTTGTCACGATTCGATGTTTTAATGGCCGGTCTTTTGGCTCTTTGGGTACAATATGCCGACCTACATAGGTGATTTGCTGAATAAACGGCAAGGATCGCAAACTGGCCGCACCACTCGAATCGGTGATCACGGTGGCCGCATTCATCCAGCGTGACGTATGGTGAATCCGCACATTTTTTGCGCGCAAAGCATCCAAATATGCCGGATTTACGGGCAAATCATTGTCTACCACCGCGATGCCAGCACGGGCACGTCGCGCGAGGGCGCGCGCGGAAAGAAACTCCCACGGACGACAAGTGCAGTACGGCGATTGCGCTTTGTCTTTAAATTCAATCCAATATTTACCTACAATGGGCGGTTTTTGTCCCCAAAGCAGGCTGGTAAAGGCGCAAAAGCAGCTGATCAACAGTATTTTTTTCATATTTTAATATCGTCATTTGCCGTAACTTCGATGGGTATCCCTTCTTCTGCAGCAATCGTATTGGAAAAAATAACACGTGCTTCTGCCAAATGTTGTTCCGCATCGGCATATCTGCCCGAAAAATGACCCAAAATGAGTTGTCCCACTTCGGCATCTTTGGCAATTTGTGCCGCTTGTGCCGCCGTTGAATGAAAGGAAATAAGCGCTTCTTCCACGTGTTCGTTTGTAAAAGTAGCCTCATGGTACAATACATCCACGCCTTTTACCGCTTGCACGACCAACTCGGAAGGGGCTGTATCGCTGCAAAAAGCATAGGAAAGCGGCCGAGGTGGCGGCGTGGTTAACTCGACATTTGTAACGACTTGACCATCTGGCAATTGCAAATCACCGCCCGCTTTAATACCCGGAATCAAACTATAATGGATTTGGTATTCGTCAATCTTGGTTTTCAGGATATTGCGTGGCTTTTCTTTCTCTTTAAAAATCCAGCCCGTACAAGCGGTACGATGGTTCAACGGCACGGTCCAAACCTCCACAACAGCATTTTCAAAAACCTTTTGGGAAACCGTGGCATCCACCACCACAAACTCGATCGAGTAGGGGAGGCGCACCGAACAAACCCGACAAGTCGTTTCAATCCATTCCTCCAATCCCGGCGGTGCAAAAATCTGCAAAGGCGCCGTGCGTCCTTTAAGCGACCAATTGGTAATCAGGCCCAACAAGCCAAACATGTGATCGCCATGCAAATGGGTGATAAAAATTTGGTTGACCCGTTCCGTTTTGGTGCGGTACTGAAACATTTGCATTTGCGTGCCCTCGCCACAATCAATCAGGAAATAAGCATTTTCAACCTGTAAAAAATGGGCAGTATAATGTCTTCCGTGGAACGGTCCGCCCGCGGAATTGCCTAAAATGGTGAGTGTCATGTTTTATTTCGTCAAGGACGTATCGAAGGATAAAATTAACCGAACAGATCACTTACGGGCAGTTCAAAGCCGGGTAAAATTTGAGAAATGGCTTTTTCTGAGGCAAGAAAAATGCCGGAAGGCAGTAACTCACCCTCTATATTGTTATAAACGGTAACGGTCTGTTTGAGTAAATTTACAATCCAATATTCCAAAACCCCGCTGGATTCATAGATGTATTTTTTATAACTCATTTCCTTGGCAGTATTTCCATCGGACAAGATCTCTACGACCAAATCCGGTGCGCCATCTATTTTTTTCGCCTCAATAATGGCACTGCGGCTTTTTGAAATAAATAAAATATCTGGCTGAAACGTATTGGTTTGGTCAAAAACAGTGTCCAATGGTGCAAAAAACAACTCACCTAACTGGTTTAGTTCCACAAAAGCATCCATTTTTTTAAATAATTGTCTGGCAACCCTTTGGTGCGCGGGGGTAGGAGATGGCATTTCGATTATTTTTCCGTTCAATAATTCATACAGGCCGCTACCTGCCGGAGTCAGTGCAGCATAATCATCATAAGTCAGTATTTTTTTCCGACTTTTGGGTACCACAGGCTTTGCAAAATCTGCTTGCATTACATTATTTTGTTCAAAAGTAAGGGCAATCGTAAGAATTTCCAAATCACTTCGACAGCACCACGGTCCCAACCCGGGCCGCCAATTCATTGCGCGATTCATTCAGTTTTTGCTGTACCCGCATATAGTGCATCATCGTATCCATATCACCGGCTTCGGAGGCGGCCCGAATGCGCACGAGGTTAATTTCGCACATTTTCATCAATTTGCGCAGTTTAAACCGATCGAGGGCCTGTCGGGCATCGATGTCGAAGTTTAAATCGGGCATGGGTTGGTTTTGCAACGGATTGTTGAAGCGCTCCTCCCAGTTGGGCGACATCTCCCAGGGCATACTCAATATATTCACGGTCAATTCGCAAATCTGCGGATTTTCGTGGTTCAAAAAATGGTGTCGATCTACGGATTTTCCTTCAACGATCATTTGATGGTATTCGCGGGCAAAACGTCCGTACAAGGGAAAATCAAACGTATCCAGCGACTCTTCAATATCCAGCAAAATATAAGCCGCTACCGTCATTTGTTCTTTGGGCAGCATTTGTTCCCCATACAATACCAACAATCGCACAATATCCCGCTCCTGAAACTCATCGCCTTTTTGAACCGGCCGTTCGCGGGGCGTTACCAGCGCAGGGTCGGCCGTTGGAAATTCGGGATTGGGCGCTACATCCGGCGAATCAGAAGCCGCACTGGGTGAACGGGCATCTTTGTCCGCCTTTTTCTTCAGGGCAGTTTGAATCAGTTTGTTGATCTCGCTCACCAACGCATTTTCGTCCACTTCCATCAACGCGCTGCATTCGCGCAAATACAAGCTCCGCTTGATCGGATCGGGTATTTTGGCAATGCTGGCCACAATATCCTTCACCAATATCGATTTTTTAATCGGATCTCCTTTGGTTTCGGCCAGCAACAACTGCGTTTTAAACAAAATAAAATCTTTCGATTCGCGGGTGGTAAATTCCGTAAATGCCTCACCACCATACTTTTGTACATAACTATCCGGGTCTTCTTT
>CAIVGO010000111.1 GCA_903905445.1 uncultured Bacteroidota bacterium | reverse complement strand
GTGGTGCCCGCTTTTGTGGGTTTGGGTACGCCTTATTGGGATTCGGAGGTGCGCGGGGCGGTATTTGGCCTTACGCGTGGTTCGGGCAAGGCGCAGCTCATCCGGGCTACCTTGGAAAGCATTGCTTACCAAACCAAAGATGTGCTTTCGGTGATGGAAAAAGATTCCGGCATTCGTTTGAAAGCTTTGCGGGTAGATGGCGGCATGGTGGGCAACGGCTTTTTGATGCAATTTCAAAGCGATATATTGGGTACCAAAGTAGAGCGCCCGGTGGTGCAGGAAACCACGGCATTGGGCGCGGCTTATTTGGCGGGTTTGGCCACGGGTTTTTGGAAAGATACCCAGGATATTGGCCAAAACTGGCAGTTAGACCAGGCATTTAAACCTAAAATGGATCGTGCGGCAGCCCGCGGACTGTATAAAGGCTGGCAATTGGCGGTAAAAGCAGCGCGGGTATTCAGGCCCAAAAGGTAGGTGCTTTTTGACGGGCAGTTTTTGGGAAAAATATGCTTCAAACAGAACTTTTGGCCTGAAATCACCGTTTGGCAAAGCATGTCAGCGTCTACCAACATACAGGAAACACATCCCTTGTTCCCCAGCGGCGATTGGGAGGGATTTTACACCTATCATCAGGGCCCCGATGCACATCGGCACATGAAACAATTCACCCTGGAATTTCGCGACAACGTGGTGATAGGCCGCGGCTCCGATGATGTGGGCGCGTTTCGGTGGAAAGGCGTTTATGACACCCAGACCTTGCGTTGTCACCTGACCAAGTTTTATATTACCCATACGGTGGAATACGACGGCTATGTAGATGAAAACGGCATTTGGGGGATGTGGAACATTCGGAGATTCGGCGGCGGCGGTTTTCATTTTTGGCCAGTCAAAAACGAGGAAGAAGCGGTGCTGGAGGAAGTAAAAACAGCCGTAAAAGAAGCATCTTTAATAGGTATAAAAACATTTTAATAAATTTAAAATCAACGCTTTATGAAGCAAATAAACCTCCTGATCGCTGGCTTGCTATTGATGCTTGCCACGCCTTCCTTTGCACAAATTACCCTCGAAAAATTAGACGGATCAAGCCGGAAAACCCTGAAACCAGGCGATAAAATCGCCATTATCCTTCCGGCACCCACCGAACGACCCGACTGCGATTGTTTCCATCGTTTTGAAGGCGTACTTATCAGCAACAGCGCAGACAGTGCCACCCTTAAACTGGATAAAGATGAATTGCGTTACACAGACGGGCACGAACTTGCACGCCGAGTCGTGTCAGAATACCACTACGGCGGTCCAATTATCGGCACGGTGGTTCCCTTGTCGGGCGCTACTTCCATTCTCAAAATGAATAAATCCGACAACCGTCGAAATACAGGATTTGCGATGATGCTCATTTCAATGGGATATGCGCTTGCGATTGGGCCATTTATTCCCCCTTCTGCACGCAAGGTAAGCGACATCGCAGCGGGCGTTACATTCGGCATTGGATTCGGGGTCTCCT
>CAIVGO010000110.1 GCA_903905445.1 uncultured Bacteroidota bacterium | reverse complement strand
TTCAATCCGGCATTTTCATCCTTGAAAGGCATGGAACTTCGTCCGATGTTTATCGAAAGCCACCGTTTAGCCGCCTTTCAACCGCGCGGCACCGATGTTTCAGTAATCCTCGACCTGATGATCCACGACCTTGATCTGATCCTGCACCTCAACCAATCACCCGTTTCGGATGTCAGCGCCAGTGGTGTTGCCGTATTGAGCCATACCGTCGATATTGCCAACGCCCGCGTAGAATTTGAAAACGGTTGTGTGGCCAACTTAACCGCCAGCCGCATTTCGCTCAAACAAATGCGTAAAATGCGTTTGTTTCAGCAAGACCATTACATCAGCCTCGATTTTTTTGATAAAAACGCGCAAATCGTACGCCTGTACGACCAGGATGCCACCAACCTTCCCCCGCAAGACGAATTAATGGAGTTCGAAACGGCAACCGGTAAAAAATGGCTGCAAATGCAAATGCCCGAATCAGCGCCCGTGAACGCCATTCAAATGGAACTGGAAACCTTTCACCAAAGTATTGTAGAAAATACCGTCCCGATTGTGAGTTTGCAAGATGGATTTAATGCCCTTCAGTTGGCGCATCGTATTTTGGAGGATATTGATGCTCGGCGGAACAAGATCCTCCCAAAATAGGAAATATCGAACACCGAATATCGAACACCGAATATCGAACACCGAACACCGAAATAAGGGAGGAGGGAAGGAAATATCGAACACCGAACACCGAATATCGAACACCGAAATAAAGGGTGCGCTACCACTGGCATTTGTTCTTGCTTGGCCAAGAGCAACGCACCACTTCGAAATTCGGTGTTCGGTGTTCGATACTCGGTGTTTTTTTCGCACGGCCAAACGCAACGCCCCACTTCAAATTTCGGTGTTCGATATTCGGTGTTCCCTTGTCCGCCTTTACCGATACAACGTAACCGCGCCCTGCCTTTCCACAACCGTACCATCTGGCAAAGACAACAACAACGTCCAAACATACACCCCAGGTAACGCATCTTTGCCATTTATCCTGCCGTCCCAACCACCGTCCTGGTCGCTGGGCAAAAAATTGCGTTTTTCATACACGTTGGAACCCCAACGGTCAAATATTTGAAATAACTGTATGCGTACTTCCGATCCTGATCGACTAAAAACGTTAAATACACGGTTCGCATCCGTGCCATCCGGGTGAAATATATTCGGAAGATACACCACAATGGAATCGCGAAGACGTAAGGTGACCGTGTCAGTTTGCGTACACCCTGCGCCATCGCTTACCGTAACCTGATAGGTCGTGGTTTGCTGCATCTGCGCAAGTGGCTGCGGACAAGTGGCACAAGAAAGCCCAGCAGCAGGGCTCCAGGCGTATTGGAGTGGTGGCGTTGCCGAACCTTGTAGCACCAACGGAAGGAGGTACGTTGCACCCGCTGCAAGGGCGATGTCGGGCCCCAAATCAACACTCCAAACAGCAGGATCTTGTAAATCAATATTTTCAGAAACGGTACATCCAAATTGATCCGATACTTCCAAGGCATAAGCGCCCGCTGGCAAAAGGGTAAAACTGGTTTGGGTTTGTCCTATCCCGCCATTCAAACGATACTGGTAGGGAGCGCGGCCGCCCGTTACCTGCTGCAACCAAATAGCGCCATCTGTAAAACCCGGACAAGACGGATCCACGACCGACCAGCTGGCGGATAAAGGGGTAAGTACTTCCACTTTAAAACTGTCGGCCCCCATACAACCCAAAGCATCGGTTACGGTAATCGAATAAGCTCCAGTCCCGATCGCATTGATTTTGTTGGAGTTAGCGCCATTCGACCAAGTGTAGGTTGTAAATCCCGGCGCTACTTCTAGACTTGTTTGTTGGCCTGCACATAATACGGTATCGCCTGATATTTGGGGCACAGGCAACGCTTGTACAAGCAGTTGGAGCCTAACGATGGTATCACATGCCCCTGCAAAACCGCGCAAGGTATCGGTATAAATACCCGATTGCAGGAGCGTTTTGCCACCGAATTCAATACTGCTACCCGCGCAAATGGTTTGATTGAGGTTGCTTAAAAGCGCTGGTTCCTGCATCAGATCCAGTTTGATGGCCAAATCACACACCCCTGGAATTTGCAACAAGCGTTCATATCGCCCTGCTTGCTTCAACGTATCGCCATACCACAAATAGGATCCGGTACAAAACACAGCATTTTCCTGCAAGGTATCAGGAGGCGTCAAACTGAGGGTAAGTTGAACATCCGTCTGGCATCCGGCAACAAGGAAGGTGTCGCGATAAATTCCAGGCGCATTCAACGATTTATTTTGCCAGTCAAGCGCCCTGCCCTGACAAATGCTGGTATCCAGTTGCAGGGTCGGATAATAAAAACTGGCCGAAATACACTGAATGGAATCACAACCCCGCAAAGAAGCGTAAGTAACACAAAAACTGGTATCAGAATACAGCACAAATCCTTGCCAATTAATAGGTTGACCAACACAGGTACTCACCTGCACTTGCACCCGAAAGGTGTCTGCCGGACTAACCAACAATGTATCCACCCAACGGCAGCCTTGCAAGTCAATCGCTTCCGCCCAATATAATCCGGCCGTGTTAACCAAAAGACTGTCGGCAAGTATGCCGGTGCTCCATACGTAAGACAAACCCGCACTTTGCGGCGGTGCCAAGGTTTGTGTTTGTGCGGTACATACGTACAAATCAGGCCCTAATGTAAACACAGGTGCTTGATTTTCAATGATTTGAACAACCGCAGTATCTGCCGGGCACAAACCATTGTTTACAATATAGGCATACGCTCCGGGATCGTCCTGCAAAGGTTGGTAGATATTGGATGGAAACCAGGTACCATTTGGATCTGCATTCCCCAAAAGCGGTGTGGCTAAAGTCTGCGGCAGCGCATTATTGCAAAGCGCCAGACTGTTATCCGTACCTGCGTTGTTGGGTGGGAAAATATTGAAGTAAGTATAGGCCGTATCCGTACGTCCGCCAGAAGCATACACCACCCACTGCACAGTGCGTGGCCCAAAACCAGTCGTACCTTTCCAGGTCATTTGTTGCAGCAATTGATTAAAAACATCCGAATTACTGCCACTACTATTCCCAGGTATATTGTAAAACCAGGCATTTCGATTGTCGGGCATACTCATCTGCAAGCCCTGCAAAGGCCAGTTCAATGGGCCGATCAACTCATCTGCCGTAACCAAAGAAGTGCTTAACAGTTGAACATGCACCGAATCAATATGATAGCCTGAGCGAAGCAGCGCATCCGTGGTATCGGCGAGCAGTATCTGGGTAGGTAAGCACACTGATGTAGGCATATAATCCGTTGGCGGCGCGAAAGAAGACGTGTCGGGATCCAAATTGAGTTCAACCCCACAAAATGAGGCGTTGAATTCGTTTTTGATGGCGGCTCCACGTGCACCATAAGGCAAATCACAAAGGAAAATGGTTGATTGGGTGTTAAAATCTAGTTGATAAAGTTTTCCGGTAGCATTTACACCTACATTTTCATTAGCGGTAATAAACGTAATTGTGCTATCGCAACTAGGTGCATAACTTACAATGCCCACAGCAAAAAAATTTGGATCTGTCGTATAACTAAAAAGAACATTGCTTTGAACAGGATCCAAAATGTTTACTTCAATTAATATGTTAGGCAAACCCGCCCCCAATAATTTTCCATTTCTAAAGGTCAAATCGCCTCCCAATGGAACAGGTAAGGGTCCACCATGGTTGACAAAGGCATTGGTAGATGGATTGAAACTAAACACGTTATTAGCTCCGAAATAAAAGATGTTTTCAGATGAATATGTTAGAGAATTATAAGTAAAACCAAGAGGTAAATTCGTGATTCTTGAACAAATACCCGTAACCATATCAATCTTGCTTATCCCTTTGCTTGATGGGCCTACTTTAGTGTCCGTCGCATACAAATTACCTGAGGTGTCAAAGGTAATATCACCGAAACTTTGAGATGCAGCATCTATTGGAGGTATAATATTTATAACATGGCTAATTTCACAACTATATGGATTAATTTTTGAAATGACAAAACTATCGTTTGTTGCATTTTTATGTAAAAAATAAATATCTTGTGCAATCAGTTTTGATCCAAAAAAAATCAAGAAAACAAGCAAAGTATATTTCCGACTCAAATTTTTCATGGGCCTTAAAATTGATTAGGGTAATAAAAATCCTCGGCTTTGAGGTTTTCACTCAAAGCCGAGGTGTGGAATGAATAGCATTTTTACTGTTTCACAATTCGGACGGAAGCGCTACCAGTAGATGTTGTGGCGTTCAGAATGTAAACGCCAGGTGTTAAATGATTTAAATCATTTATTTCAAAGGTTTCCTGTGCTGATTTTGGATCAATGGATAACTGACGTATGATTTGTCCTTGCACATTTAGTAACTGAATGTTGATTGTTTCAATGTTGCAACCCGTTACGATTCCGGGAATCGCATCGGTGATTGGATTTTTACTCAAAAGACCCAGGGTTAGTTGGTTGGTATTGGTAATATCTACTTCCGAAAGTACAGCCGGAACTTTTCCTTTTTGGTAATAACAATTGACTTTATCACCATTTGTAGACTTAAGGACTGAAACACCATCCATTTCGTTTCGCAGACCTTTTACATGCAAGCGTGCAAGATGTTGTCCCTTCCGGAAAGATTCGCCACCTCTCTTTTCCGTAAACCAGTTGATCATCAATGGAGTATTGCCACTTCGTACAGAAAGATTCGTTTGAAATAAACCGGCACTTACATCTTCGGCTTCCAATTCTAATACCTCTATTGACTGTTCGTCCAAATCGAATTCAAGTTGAAAAACGGTCAATCCATCCACATCTTCATCCAAGGTGATATACCAATATTGATCTTCTCCTTCTACTAATGTCGTTCGGTCTATGTGGTAAGCGATATTTTCTGCAGTTAAACTTGACCGTTCAACTGGATTATCTTCTGGTAACAGGCTGTTGCACAAAGTACAAGTACCATTAAAATCGCCCACCTTAAAACCATAAAAATCCCTAAAAAACAACGGCTGCGTTACATTCGGTGTTGTGAGATAAGAGGGAACAGTGGTGGTAAGTGGAAAAGATTTAGGCGGATTATTTGGCTCATACTCTGAAATAGGAACAAATCGCCAAGCGGACCAACCTGAAGGAGGATTGTAGTTTCCAGCAGCACATAAATTCATAGCGGCTAGGTCAAAAGTAGAAATATATCCATCTCCTGTAAAATCAAGAATCAGGTACTCGGCTAACGAAATATCAATTAAAGGATCGAAGTCTCCAGAAAACAATCCATAAACCAACTCAACTGCTCTGTTATAATCACTTAACTCTAATCCGCAAGCACAACCACTTGATTTCGATGGCGTAATTTTGTAAGCATAATTTGAAGGAACATCTACCGTATATTGCCCATCAAGAGAGAGAATGTCATATGGATTACTCGGAAACCCCGTGTAGTTCCCATAAGAATCATACGTCGGAAAACAGGTAGTTCCAATAGGCTCAACTTTCATGTTTACATTGGTAATTCCAGTGTTTGCACCACCGGAACATTGTCCGGCTGCTCCAGGATATTTGATAACGATGCCGTTGATGTTGATTGGGTTAGGCATTACAAGACTAAGCTTACCCGGAGGATCAACGGGATACGAAGTCGGAGGCGTGTTACTATTAAAAACAGTGGCAACACTGAAACTTAAATCAACAGTACTACCTGATGCTGCGCGAAAATATAAAGTAATTAAAGGTAAATAACTTCCCTGTAAACTAAAAGCGTTTGAAAACCCTAGTTTCTGGATTACAACCGAATTGGTATTAAAGATTGTATTGTTAATAAATTCCGAATGAACGGTAGATCTGGTCGGATCCAAACAAACAGAAGTACCTTCTAAGAAAAGTGTAATATTAACCCCTTTAGAAGATGTAATTAGAATATCTTCCCAAACAACTGTCACATAAGAGTCTCCCGTTAAAGGATCAACTCCAGAAGTTTCAAAAGAGAGGGATCCTGCTTGTCCAAATAAAGTCCCTGAAAAAAGCATCGAAAAGAAAATCAGAATTACTTGTGTACTTGTGTACTTGTGTACTTGTGTACTTGTGTAATTGTGTAATTGTGTAATTGTGTAATTGTGTTAAATGGTTCCATGTTGAATGTATTTTTATTGGTTTAAATTAATGATTCAAATGTATTATTATTCTGCACATTTTGCAAACACTTTAACTAAATATGCAAATAAGTAACAATGAGTTAATATTGTACTTTCGCACCCCAAGTGTGCAATCTCCACCCCAGCGCGAGAGGTTCCAACGCCAAGCCTCCTAACTGTCGAGTTGTACCAAACTAAACCGGTTTTGAAGAAAACATCGAACACCGAATATCCAACACCGAACTCCGAAATAAGGGTGCGCTACCACAGGCTTTTGTTCTTGCTTGGCTAAGAGCAACGCAACACTTCGAAATTCGGTGTTCGGTGTTCGATATTCGGTGTTCATTTTTCACCGAAACGCCCGCTCATAAAAATCCACCACCCGTTCATCCGTAATAATATCTTGTTGCCGAATCGCCTGCCGCAGCACAATGCCTTCCAGCGTGCGGCAGCGACTCAGGGCCACATACAATTGTCCGTGTTCAAACGCGCCGCCACCCAAATCCAGCAGCACTTTATCAAAAGTTTTGCCCTGACTTTTGTGAATGGTGATCGCCCAGGCAAGTTTTAAGGGAAACTGTTTAAAAGAACCAATCGATTCGGTATCAATTTCGCCCTTATCATTGGCTTTATAGCGGGTAATTTCCCATTCATTCAGCGGCACTTCGATCTTTTTCTTTTGTCCTTGCTCCCCTTCCGCAAGCACCATAATGGTTTTATCGTCTAAATAAGTCACCACGCCGATGGTACCGTTGACGTATTGTTTATCGGTCACATCGTTTTTCACAAACATCACCTGGGCGCCTTTGCGCAATTTCAAAACCGGCTCCGTCGGGTACAAACCCGGGTCAAACTGCCCTTTTACCTCGGCCGTGTACACATATTCGCGGGTAGTCAGGCGTTCCAATTCCGTTTTATTGATCCGATCGGCCGTGGCATTGCGCGCGCAAAGCGTTACAAAACCTTCCGTGGTGACAAAATTCGGCTCGAAGCGTTCATTCAAGTCGTCCATATCATCCCGATCCATTTCATTGATGCGAATGGCCTCCAGCAGGCGCAAAAAATGCCGTGATTCCTGGCGGTACACCTTGCGCAACTCCAACATTTCCAGATCAAAAGCCTCTTCTTTCAGCACCTTGGCCGAAAAAAAATACGGCGTATCGTAATATTCCTGAAAATAAGCCTGCTCCAATGGATCGCGGGTAACCACGGGCGGCAACTGAAACAAATCGCCAAAAAGCACCACCTGCACCCCGCCAAACGGCTGATTATTTTCCCGGTTTACCCGCAAAAAACGATCAATGCCGTCCAGCATATCCGCGCGCACCATCGAAATTTCGTCGATTACCAGGATTTCCAGGTTCTTGTACAAACGCAACAGATCCTTGCGTGTCACCCGCCGACTCGCTTCCTGCGGCGTGATAATGCGTGGCGGAAAACCAAAAAAAGAGTGAATCGTTTGGCCCTGCACATTGAGCGCCGCTACACCGGTTGGGGCCAAAACAGCCATTTTTTTGCGCGAAAGATTGCGAAACAACTGCAATAACGTGCTTTTGCCTGTTCCGGCCCGCCCGGTTATGAAAACGCTGCGCCCTGTTTTGTCGAGTAAATCGAGGGCGTATTTAAAATCATCGTTGAGTTGTAAAGGTGCTTTTCCGAGCATAGTGTGCAAAGATGCAGCTTTTCGGACACTACGGTTGCCGCCTTGGAATGGGATTATTTTATTTTAAACGAAATCCCCCCAACATCAAGCACCTGTTGCCCGCCAACTTGCCGAACCACAATATTATCAAAAAATAAACTGCCACCGTTTGCGAGCATTACCTTAAGACGCTCTTTCAATTCCCGGGTAAATTGAGCCTGATGCATATTCATGGTTATTGGGTCCTGATTTTTGACTAAAATCGTCACTTCGTAACCGGTAATTTCAAAACCCGTGGATACCTGATCGTCCGGTTTGCGTAATTCCAGGCCATTACAGGTTAAAACATCCTGCTGCAACAAGGTGCCCGATCGGAATCCACACAAGGTAGGAATAGGGTCAGTTTTACGTTCTAGGGCCTTCAAGGCCATTTCCAGGTCAGACTTGGACGTTTCCGCTTTTTCTTGTTCGCTGACTATATCTATATTCAGGTAAACCATGTTCAAATCAAAACTTTTTCCCGAAAAATGATGAAGTTTTAACATGGTTTTAGGTTTCAAATTTGCTTTCAACCAGGCTTGTTGTTCTGTGGTGAGTACGCCATTGTTTACCGTCATGCTTTTATCCTGGTAACTCAAGTCAAAATGATAATCCGTTAATACTTTATCATTTTTTTTCAAAACAATGGGTTGACTGAAACTGGAAATTAAGTCATCGGGTGTTTTTTTAAACCCTTCTATTCCAAATCTTTGCCCGGCATTCAGGTAATACACCGTGTCCTTTCCACCAAAGTGTTCAAAATACTCTGTAGCATATCCCTGCGGAAAACGCCCGAAAACACCGGAATCTCCCCAATTTAAATAGTAATCGGCGCGATCGGACGCGTTTGGAATTAAACGATCATCATTTTCATCTACCAAGGTAAAAACAGCGATTTCTGAACCTCCTTTCCCTATATTTGCATACATGTACAGCACTACACCTTTCTCCATAGACCCACGTACCCAATCAAGTTTCGTCAATACTTCCGAATAGGTCTGCCATCCACTGGTTTTCACATCCCTTGAATCCAAAAAACTGAGATTATTCCTTACTGCACGCACAGCAAACTCATCCGATTGCAGGACCTGGCCATCGGATAGTACAAAATGAGGTTTATCCTGAATCAGGTCAAATAGTTGTTTAGCCGTGCAATACTGCCGAAATGCTGGGGTGTATTGCTTATTGCCCCACTGGATGTAAGCCCCTCCCTGACTTGCAAAGGGA
>CAIVGO010000109.1 GCA_903905445.1 uncultured Bacteroidota bacterium | reverse complement strand
GAGGTGTCACCTCCGACATCAACCTCCCGAGGTGTCACCTCCGACATCAACCTCCCGAGGTGTCACCTCCGACATCAACCTCCCGAGGTGTCACCTCCGACACCAACCGCCCGAGGTGTCACCTCAAACATCAACCGCCCGAGGTGTCACCTCAAACACCAACCGCCCGAGGTGTCACCTCCCCAAGTCAAACATTCATCCCCCATCATTCATCATTCATCATTATTTCCACCTATCTTTGCGCCGATTTTCAACAACCCATCTTTTGTCCAATGCTATCAGTAAATAATGTTGCCGTGCAATTTGGAAAGCGCGTGCTTTTTGACGACGTAAATCTTAAATTTGTAAAAGGCAACTGCTACGGAGTGATTGGTGCAAATGGCGCCGGTAAATCCACGTTTCTAAAGGTGCTTTCGGGTGCCATTGAAAGTACCCGCGGCAGCATCGAAATCACGCCCGGCGAACGGATGGCCGTGTTGAGCCAAAACCACTTTGCGTTCGACGAATTTCCGGTGATGGATACCGTGATTATGGGGCACAAACACCTTTATGATATCATGAAGGAAAAAAATGCCATTTATGACAACCCGGATGCTTCGGAGGCCGACTCTATGCGCGCAGCCGAACTGGAAGGCGAATTTGGCGAAATGAACGGCTGGATGGCCGAAAGCGATGCCGCCGAACTCCTCAGCAACCTGGGCGTGCACGAATCGCTGCACTATAAATTGGTGAAAGAACTCGACGGTTCGGAACGTGTAAAGGTGTTGCTCGCACAAGCCCTGTTTGGCGCACCCGATATCCTGCTCATGGACGAACCGACCAACGACCTGGACGCCGAAACGACGGACTGGTTGTGCAACTTCCTGGCTGATTATCAGAACATTGTGATCGTGGTATCGCACGACCGGCACTTCCTGGACATGGTGTGTACCAATGTGGTGGATGTCGACTTTGGCAAAATCCGGATGTTTACCGGTAACTATACGTTCTGGTACGAAACCAGCCAGTTGATGTCGCGCCAAATGGCCGATAAAAACAAAAAAGTAGAGCAAAAACGCCAGGAAATGATGGACTTTATCGCCCGTTTCTCGGCCAATGCTTCTAAATCGAAACAAGCGACCAGCCGTAAAAAGGCCCTGGAGAAATTGAACCTGGAGGAAATGACGGTTTCCAGCCGCAAATACCCCTACATCAATTTCAAACCGGAACGCGAACCCGGCGATGTGATCCTCGACGTGGAAAATCTGTCCAAAAAGAACGAGGCAGGCGAATACCTGTTTAAAGGCCTGTACCTGCGTTTCAACCGGGGTGAAAAAATTGCGGTGTTAAGTCGCAATGCGTTGGCTGTCACGGCTTTATTTAATGTACTTTCTGGCGAAGACAAAGATTTCGAAGGCCGTTTTGAATACGGAAAAACGATTTCTATCCAATACCTGCCCAACGATAACAGCGAATTTTTCACGGGCGACCAGGACATGAACCTGATCGACTGGTTGCGTCAATATTCCAAAGAAAAAGACGAGTCGTTTATCCGTGGCTTCTTGGGCCGCATGTTGTTTAGCGGCGAAGAGGTATTTAAAAGCTCCGGTGTATTGTCAGGAGGCGAAAAAGTGCGGTGTATGATGTCGAAAATCATGCTGGCGAACCCAAATTTCCTGATTTTGGACGAACCTACCAACCACTTAGACCTCGAATCGATCACGGCGCTCAACAACGGTATGCAGGAATTTATCGGCAATATGATCTACACTTCGCACGATTACCAGATTCTGGATTCGGTGGCGAACCGCATTATTGAAATCACGCCACGTGGATTGATCGACCAAACCATGACGTACGGCGAGTACCTGCACAGCGACAAAGTGAAAGCCATGCGGGCGCAGATGTACGGCGACGCGGTTCCGGTGTAACATTTTGGCTCCTGCAATATGTCCATCTTTTTGCTCCTGGCCGCGATCGGGCTGTTGCTTGCCCTCATTTTTTTAGCAAAACTCGATGCATTCCTGGCATTGCTAATCACCGCCATTGCCTTTGGATTGAGCGCGGGCATGGTCCCGAGTGATTTGCTGAAAAGCATGCAAAACGGGATTGGTTCTACTTTAGGAACGATAGCGCCGGTTTTGGGCTTAGGTGTGATTTTAGGCAGTTTATTAACCGAAACAGGTGCTACCCAGGCCATTTCCACCCGATTATTGGCCCTTTTTGGGGCAAAAAACGCAGGTTTAGCCCTTACGCTCACCGGGTTTACCATGGGCATTGCCTTGTTCTATAATACCGGTTTTGTGGTGTTGGCGCCTTTGGTATTTTCCATTGCAGCGCGTTCCGGACAGCCGCTGGTCCCTTTGGCCATTTCTATGGCTGCGCCGCTTTCGGTAACGCACGGTTTTTTGCCGCCGCACCCGGGAGCAACTGCAATCGCACAAATATTCGGAGCGAGTTTGGGTAAAACCTTGCTTTTCGGGCTAATCATTGGCTTCCCGGCTGTATTATTGGGAGGCTGGCTTTTCCCGAAAATGCTACGCAACATGCAAGCAAACCCACCAGAAGGATTCACAAGACAACAGGATTTTACAGCAAACGAACTCCCCCGTTTAGGCAATAGTCTGCTGCTCGCCTTGCTTCCGGTGCTCCTTATGGCCAATGCCGCAGTTGCTGAAATGGCACTTCCTGTGACAAGTGGGTATTTAATTTGGTCAAAATTCATAGGCGACCCCAGCGTTTCCATTTTATTGGCAGTCTTAGTAGTGTTGATGCAAGCGGCGATCAAAACCCGTTCTACACAAATAATTTCCCAACTTTTACAAAAAACCAATACTGCCATCGGCGCTGCTGCCATGTTGTTTTTAGTAATCGGCGCGGGCGGTGGCTTCAAACAAGTATTAACCGACAGCGGCATTGCCCAACAAATTGCCCATCAAATGGCTTTGCTTGCTTTGCCGCCTTTGTTGCTGGCATTTTTAACCGCCACAGCCCTGCGGATAGCGGTTGGTTCGGCCACAGTGGCAGGCATGACCGCAGCAGGCATCGTACAACCTTTGATGGTAAGCAACCCCGGACTTTCCCCCGAATTGATGACCATTGCCGTGGGCGCAGGCAGCTTGATGTGTTCGCATGTCAACGATACCGGGTTTTGGATGTTCCGGGAATGGTTTGGACTCAGTATTCGGGATACCTTTCGCAGTTGGACGGTGATGGAGACGATTGTTGGATTGGTGGGGCTCGCAGGTGTTTTAATACTCAACTTATTCTTGTAACCTGTGATTTATGTAACAATTCCTACAAATAGTGTAACAAACTCCCGCCCTTTCCCCCCCAACTTTGCGCAGTGCTCCCTTGGCACTTGTCTTCATGCGCCACCCTTGTCTTGTCTTAATTTTCCTAATTATAGGACTAATTGCCTGTAAAAAAATCAAAACCGAACGGCCTCCATGTTCGGACGCGGAAGTATTCATCCCGATAGATACCTCTTATTTGAGCACCCCCTTAATCATTCCAACCCACCTGATCGAAGACAAACTCAACCAGGTAATTGGCAAGGTACTGCGGGAAGATCCTGATTTTGAACACCTTAATGCAGATGGTGAAAAAGAAGGGCTGAAAATGAAAATTAGTCGACTTGGAGCGATCAAAGTGCATTGGAAAAACAATGTGGCGCGTTATCAGGCCCCTTTACAAGTACTGATTGAAAAGCAAATTATTTCAAGCAATGTGATGCCCGCCTTGGAAAACCTGGCACTAAAAACCGCTTTCAGCCTGCGCTTGATTTTTGAAACGACCCTTGATTTAGGGACCGATTGGCAATTAAAACCCAAAACCCGATTTGTCAGTTTCGAATGGCTAAGTGAAGTTAAAGCCTTGGGCGGGCTTATTGACATCAAAAAAATAGTGGAACGGCGTATATATAAAACCATGCCCGATGTTTTACGCAACATGGATGACACCATTCGAAACGGCATCCACATTGACCGGGTGATGCGACGGGTTTGGAAAAAAATCCAAAGACCCTTGTTGATCAACCGAAATGCCCCTTTGGTTTGGTTAAAAATCCACCCGATTCAATTTGAAATGGGCAAAATCACCACAAAAGACGGCAATTTAATGGTACAAGGCCGCCTCTCTGCTACGACCGAAACCATACTCGGCGATACTCCGGTATACACCGTCCTTAACCGACTGCCCCCACTCATCAAGCATCCTACTTTACCGGATACCGCTTTTTTATACATCCGCACTGAAATTCCGTACGACCAAATTAATACAGTGTTAAATGAAAATTTGATTGGAAAAACATTTCCGGTTTCTGGTCGCCGAATTAAGATAAAAAGTGCCAAAATATGGGGTTGTGGCGACAATTTATTTTTACAACTCCTTGTAACTGGGGGAGTAAAAGGGGATGTTTATTTTCAGGGAAAACCGGTTTATGAACCGAGTACCCAAACCATTTCCATCCAAAATTTCGATTTCGAAGTCCACACCGCAGAGGTCTTACTTTCAAGTGCAGATTGGCTGCTACACAGTACCTTCAAAGCGCAAATGCAAACCGCATTAAGCATTCCCTTGCAAACGCAAATCGTAAAAATACCAGATGCCATCATTCAGGGAATTGAAAACGGGCGTGCCGGAAAAAAAATGGACGTGCAAATTGATGCATGGGATTTTCGCCCCCAAAAAATCACCGTTCAACCCAATGCGCTTACCGCGCTGATTATTGTACATGCAAAGGTGCGGATAGAACTCGAACGTTTAGGGAAAAATTAGCCTGATTATAAATTAAATACATATATTAACATATCAAAACATGAAATTCATGTAACTTTTCATTTGTTTAGTGTAACAATACTTTGTTTACAAAACGATTATTTTGCACTAATTAAAACAAAATATTTTGAAAATACACATCAAGTACATGCTTAGTGCGCGTTGTCAATCGGCGGCAAAATTGGTGTGTCGACAACTTGGGTTACACTTTATCATGCTTGGTCATGGTGAAATGGAACTGATGGAAACGCTAAACGATGCAAGACGCACGGAATTCAAAACAGCTTTATCCGAAGTAGGCTTGGAATTGATGGATGAAACCGAGGTCATTTTGATACAAAACATCAAAAAAACCATTCAGCAAGTCGTACTGCACCCGGAAATACTTAACGAGGAAGCCTTTTCTTCCTATTTGAGCAAAAAATTGAAGTGCGATTATGCTTATATGGCCAACTTATTTTCCGAAGTAAGCGGCGCTACCATCGAACAATATTTTGTGACGGTTGAATTAGAATGGATTAAAGAAATGATCATTTATGGCGCGCTAAGCCTGCCAGAAATTGCCCAAAAAATGAAATACAGCAGCGTTACACATTTATCCAATCAATTTAAAAAAGTGGCAGGCCTATCTTCCATCCATTTCAAAGCATTAAAAGATCAACGCAAGTTTTTAATCGCAGAAACCAGTCGTTTAGGCAGAAAATCGACCCAATGAACAATCAAGAATCCCAATATGCGCGTAGTTTGATTGAAGCCAGTCTCGATCCCTTGGTTACCCTCAATACAGAGGGTAAAATTATGGATATGAACGAGGCCACGGCGCGTATTACTGGGAAAACCAGAGAAGCGCTTACCGGCTCCGACTTTTTCGATTATTTCACGGAATCCCAAAAAGCCAGGGAGGTATATCAACAGATTTTTGCCAAAGGATTTGTAAAAGATTATCCACTTACCATCATTGACGGACATTTAACCCCCGTTCTGTTCAATGGATCGGTGTATAAAGACGATCAAGGCAATGTGTTGGGCGCGGTAATTGTAGCGCGCGATATCACCGAACAACGCCGAATTGAACGGGAACTTATTGATGCAAAAGTATTCGCAGAACGCGCTGCCATAACAGCAGAAGAAGCCACCGCCATTGCTGAGTTGGCAACCACCATTGCAAAAGAAGCCACTGCCACCGCAGAAGAAGCCAAAAACAAGGCAGAATATGCGGTAAAATCCAAACAACAGTTTTTGTCTAACATGAGCCACGAAATCCGAACGCCCATGAATGCCATCATCGGGTTTACCAAAGTGGTGTTAAAAACAGAACTGACCGCCAAACAAAAAGAATACCTCACGGCTATTAAAATGAGCGGCGATGCCTTGATTGTCTTGATCAACGATATCCTCGATCTGGCCAAAGTAGATGCCGGCAAAATGTCCTTCGAACATACACCTTTCAAAATGGCGGCTTCCATCGCTGCCATGTTGCATGTATTTGAAATTAAAATTCTGGAAAAAAACCTGCGCTTTGTCAAAGAATACGATGCTCGGATTCCTGAAATTCTACTGGGAGACTCCGTCCGATTACATCAAATTATTTTGAATTTGGTAAGCAACGCTGTCAAATTTACGGCAAAAGGGCATATTACCGTGAGTGTTCGCCTGTTGGAAGAAACCCCCGAACTGGCCACCATCGAATTTTCTGTTGCAGATACCGGCATTGGTATTTCAGACAGTAAAATAGACAAGATTTTTGAAAATTTCCAGCAGGCTTCCAGCTCCACCGCGCGCATTTTTGGTGGGACCGGTCTTGGATTGGCGATTGTAAAACAATTGGTAGAACATCAAGGGGGCACCATTTTGGTGAAAAGTAAAGTGGATGTAGGTTCTACGTTCAGCTTTGTTTTAACGTTCCAAAAAACCGATATTGTATCAGAATTAGACACCGAAATTGTAGAATTAGATCCCCAAATTCGGAATATCAAGGTGCTGGTAGTAGAAGACATGGCACTCAATCAATTGTTGATGAAAACCCTGCTCGACGATTTTGGATTTGACCGCGACATTGCTTCCAACGGCAAAATTGCCATCGAAAAACTGCAACTGAAATCGTACGACATCATTTTAATGGATTTGCAAATGCCCGAAATGAATGGGTTTGAAGCAACTGAATACATCCGAACCAAATTGAACTCCAAAATCCCGATCATTGCCTTAACAGCAGACGTCACCACGGTGGATTTGGCGAAATGTAGAGCGGTCGGCATGAATGATTATATTGCCAAACCCGTGGACGAGCGCATTTTATACAGTAAAATTATTGGGTTGGTAAAAAAGGCAACCCCGCCCCCCCTGCACAAATCGATTGAAACTGAAATGGTTGTCATCACAAAATGCACGGACCTCAATTATTTGCTACTGCGCACGAAGGCTAATCCAAACCTGATGATGGAAATGATTACGGCTTACCTCGACCAAACACCCACCCTCTTACAAGCCATGCGCAAGGGCTACGATGAAAAAGACTGGGAAATTTTAGGTGCCACGATACACAAATTGATTCCTTCTTTTTCCATCATGGGCATGCATGCAAATTTTGAAAACATGGCCAAGAAGGTACAGGAATTTGCGAATAATCAACACCAACTAGATGATATCGCCGATATGGTTTTTCAAATTGAAACCGTGTGCAACCAGGCGTGTAAGGAACTGGAAGTTGAATTTAATAATCTCAAAAATAGCAACCATGAAAAATAATGAGCGGATCAAGTTATTCCTTGTGGATGATGATGCGGTTTATTTGAAACTGCTGGAAATCGACTTCCTGCAATACGCCGATTTTAGCATAGAGACCTACCCTACCGGAGAATCGTGCATGAAAAATTTGACGCACTTCCCGGATGTGATTATCCTGGATTACCATTTGGATGGAATCGTTAAAAATGCCATGAATGGCCTTGAAACCCTGCGAAAAATCAAGGATTTCAACCCGGATATACCCGTCATTATGCTTTCTTCCCAGGATAGTATTGAGGTCGCCATTAACTGCATGCATAACCGCGCCTTCGATTATGTGGTAAAAAGCGAAACGGCCTTTTTTCGGCTGCGGAAAATCATCACCACCATTTTTCATTATAAAAAAATGGAAAAGGAGTTGAATTGGTATGTGGATCGGATGTAAATGTGCTTCGAACTAAAAAAACGTCACCTTCCCTCCCCCCAACACTACCCCACCCTGATGGATTTGGTAAAAATATAACCCTGAGGGTAGGTTGTTGCGGTCAAACCGGTATTGATTCCCGTTAAAAGTGGCATTAGCAACAACTTTTCCCGTTATATCCAATAATTCAAGCTTGCAAGGTAATTGCCCATCTAAAATATGATCCAAGGTAAAAACGATCTCTTCCAACGCAGGATTAGGGCTCGTTTGGATCCGTTTTAGAATATCTGATGATTCCGAAGTAGCAACGACGGACTCAATATGTTTACAAAATTTATCATTCTCGGGATGTGCATCTAAACGGTCATCGGGCAATGAAGTCCAAAAACATAAGTTTGCACTATCTGGAAATTGTTCGCCGTTTAATTGAAATTGTTCAAACAACAACACTTCTTTAGATTCACCAGGAAATAAGGACTCCTCAAAAGAAACAGTGTATTCATCAAAATTTGGACAAAAATATCTACAACTATTATACGACCCGTTAATTTTAAAACGCGCAATGGGAATTGATCCATTGTTGGTTACCTTGGCATAAACAGCACCTATATCAATCTTATAGCTCCTGTCAAAATCACAGTATTCTTGGTAAGAAGATATTGGCGTTTGTACCATTCGAATATCTGTTAACGCAATATCCATTACTGGATTTATGATTGGTTTAGACACTGGTACAGATTTTAAAAAAAATGTTTTATTTAGATCAAAATTAGTATTTCCACTCAACCAGATCATAGTATCTCCAGGCACTTGAAAGCCGGTGACCAATTCGTATTTTTTGTCCTGCGAAAAAGTTTCTGTTACTAAAAGCGACAAGGTATCAAGTCGCCGCAACAAGCTGACTCCATCGATATTTTTACCGGTACACCAATATGCATGGTCCGTTTTTATAAACTTCGACCCATTTTGAACATCTGAAATTGGTTTTTGATTCAGCAAAGCAAAATTGGAAGACATTCGGGATAGGGTGTTTTCACCCAATAACAACCAATCACCAGAAGGCAACTGAATCACGTCTATAATATTATCATTGATTGAATATGGAATAACACTTAGTAACAACAAACCTGCTTTGCCAACCTTATGATCACCAAATAACAAGTATTGGCTGTTATCGAGCAGTTTAATACCATTCCAGGAGAAATTCGAGGCAACTTCATACACAAAATCACCAGATGGCATCAATTCAATGGTATATGCCTCTGTTTGAAATAAAACATGATCATTTGGATAAAGAACAAGAAAGGCTTTCTGCGTAGGATCACAACACTTCTTAGTGTATTTGCGCCATAATCTTTTACCGGTTGAATCGAATCGAGCAATTAAATCTTGCGACGGGTGGTCACAAGCATCTAAAATGGCTGCCATGTAAAAACCGCCATCCTTATCAAACAAAACGGAAATATCTGAAATACGGCCTTCGGAAACAAATGCGGTATCATTAGACCAGATAACATGGTCCATTTTGGGGTCAAATTTGATAATAAATGCAAAATATGCTCCGGGGTTATTAAATGAAACAGAATAACCAATTCCAAACCAAGCGCTATCTGGCGCTTGCACCCATTTAGTAAGGGTATTGTTCAATTTAAATTGAAACTGATGATCGCCATTTTGGGCATGTCCAAAACAGCATACCACAGTCATAAAAAAGCAGGATAAAATAAATTTATTCATGTTAAATTGGATCACTTTTGATTAAAAAAACGTCACCTTCCCTACCCCCAACACTACCCCACCCTGATGGATTTGGTAAAAATATAACCCTGCGGGTAGGTTGTTGCGGTCAAACCGGTATTGATTCCCGTTAAAAGTGGCATTTTCAACCGTTTTACCAGCAATATCCGTTAATACGAATTGGTAATCTTGGATTTCATTTTCAAGATGATCCAACGAGAACAACAAATAATCCAGTGCCGGATTTGGACTTACCCGAATCGCACCTTTTATACTAAGCGCCTCCTGATCACCTACTACCACATCTACAAATTTGCAAAAACGGTCGTTATTGGGATTTGCATCCAAACGATCATCGGGCATGGAGGTCCATAAGCACAAACTAAAAAAGGGAAGATCCTCCTGGCCAGCAACATCCAATTGCGGAATAATGATCAATTCCTTGGAGGCTCCTGGCAATAATGGCTCATCAAAATCAACCGAATACGTATCAAATCTTTCACAAATGAACGAACATTTCGAAAACCTTGCATTTACTTTAAAATGCTGCACGGCGGTAGTGCCGTTGTTCTGTACCGTGGCATACACTGTCCCAAAATCCAGCCGGTAATTCTCCGGGCCATAAATACCCTGGCATTCTTGGTAATTGGAATATGGAATGATGTCTAAGCGAATGTCTGTTACTGCGATATCCCTGTTTGCTTGAATGACGGGCGCATCCGATGGCACGGACTTAAGATAAACGGTTTGATTGCGTTCTGCATTGCCATTTCCACTCAACCATAAAACACTATCGCCCGGTATAAAAAGCACGTCCTGTATATCCAGATTTTTATTTTGATAAAAAGAATTTTTTACGTTCAGACTTAAAGTATCAATCGATTTAATAAATGAAAATCCGGCATTATTTTGCCCTGTAATCCAATAAGTAGTATCTGTTTTTACAATTTTTGACCAGGGCTTTACATCTGATATTGATTTTTTGGCTACCACCTTAAAATCATAACCCACCCGATACAAATAATCATCCCCCAATAACAACCAATTACCAGTAGGCAATCTAACCGCATCGCGAATATAATCATCGATGGGGTACTCCACGACAGAAAGCAGCAAACCAGATTTTCCCAGTTTATGATCACCCCATAAAAAGTAGCTATTGTTGGATCTTTTGGTGAAACCATCCCAATTGAAGTTCGGAGTATCCCACCATAATAAATGCCCATCGGGCTCATATTCAATCTGATAACTATCGGTTTGATACAAAATATGTCCGTCCGGATAGGGCACCAACCAGACGCGTCTTGCAAAGCTGTTAGATTTTGTTAGTTTAAACCACAACAAATTTCCAATTGAATCCAGTTTAGCCAAACCATCTCTTGTATCATAATCGCAACCATCGTACACCGAGGCTAGAAACAAGCCTCCCTCCGCGGTAGGGAGCGCATCCATATCCCAAATGATTTCTGCATAGGTTGCAGGTACTTGTTTGCGCCATTCAACACTGTCCTTCCGTGCATTAAATTTTATGACAAAAGGCGTTGCTTTCGGAAAACCCAGGTAAGTACGCGACCAACCGATGCCAAACCAGGTACTATCCGACGCTTGCACCCATTTGTAAATGGTATTATCTAAGTCAAATTGAAATTGATAATCCCCATCTTGTGCACGTCCAAAATGGCATATCACAAACATAAAAAAACAGGATAAAACTAATTTATGCATACCGATACCTTTAAAAATTGTCAAATCCTAATGCAGATACAAAAATAGAAGGATGGGCATAAAAATGATGCTTGAATGTGTAAAACGGCTGTTTTCTTACACCAAATATACCAATAGAATGAGTAAGACTTTAATTTTTCCCCTCCAAAAACGTTCATGTAATACAAGAAGTATACCTTTACCCGAATGAACAATCATTAAAATGTCCAAAAAAGAAACCATTGAACAGGCTGCCTTAAACGTGTTTGTCACCCGTGGGTTATACGATGCACCCATGGCATTCATCGCGAAAGAGGCCGGCGTACCGGTCGGCTCCATTTATACCTACTTTGAAAGCAAAG
>CAIVGO010000108.1 GCA_903905445.1 uncultured Bacteroidota bacterium | reverse complement strand
CGAAGATTGTGAGTTGTTGGGGGTAAGTTATGAAGACCAAATATTTACCTTGGTTCCCGATGCTTGTTATAAAATTATACGCCGTTGGCAAATCATCAATTGGTGTACTTATGTGCCTGGAAAGCCCTGTATTGAGGTGCATAATCCGGAACCCAATCCAAATCCGCTGGATCCAAACAATATCCGGGGCCCCATTTTGTCCTTGCCCGGTACAACGGGTATTTGGGCGCCCACTAATATAAATGTGACCCCTGGAGCCCCGACTACCAATTACGCCAATTTGCTTGATCCCCTTGCAAATTGCTATAATTATGATCAGATCATCAAAGTGGTAGACCTCCAGGATCCAAAAGTGAATGTCCCAGCCGGGCAGGATACCTTCTGCGACCTGACTGCCAACGATGCAAGCCTTTGGAACGCAGATCATTGGTGGGATCAAGCCATTGGAAGCCATAATGTATGTGAAGGTCCGGTGGATCTTAAAATTACTGCCGTGGATTCCTGTACCGCAACCGATGTTTTTGTGCGCTACCTTTTGTTTCTTGACCTCAATCAGGATGGGGTCATGGAAACGGTGGTGAATAGTAATAATTTGCCCGGAACCAATACGGTAAATGTTGGGAATGCCGCAAACGCAAACTTTAGCGGCGGTACCCCACAAAGTTTTGACCATCGAAATGTGCCGATAAACCAACAGTACGCATTTGCCTTAGAAACCTACGTTGAAAATGACTTGTTGCATGCTGCGGTAAAATGGAACACCAGCGCCAACCCCAATCAATACACCACGCCGGAGCTTCCTTATGGCAACCATAAAATTAAATGGATCGTACAGGATGGCTGTGGCAATGAAACCGTAAGAGAATATGATTTTACGGTACGCGATTGCAAAGCCCCGTCGCCAATTTGTATTAATGGGCTGAGCGTCAATATGATGCCTACACAAATGATCAGCATTTGGGCTAGTGACTTGCTCCAATATGCCGACGATAATTGCACGCCAGCCGCTGCGTTGCAGTTAGGCATTCGAAAAAGCAATGCCGGGAATACCTTTCCGATGGATGCCAATGGCAACCCGGAGGTGTCGGTAACCTTTGGCTGTGCAGAACTGGGCAATCAACCCGTTGATTTATGGGTAAAAGACCTTTCCGGAAATGCAGGTTTTTGCCAAACATACGTGTTGGTGCAGGATAACATGGGGAATTGTCCGGTTATTACGGGCAAAGCTGCCGGACTTATTGCAACCGATACAGGTGTTGGGTTGAACAATGCTACCGTCGAACTGAGCGGTATGAGTACCTTGGTTCCAGCATTTTCCTATTTTTCCGCTTCGGATGTTTTGGGGAATTATCAGTTTTATGAAGTGCCCTTTTCTTCGGATTTTTCCATCACACCCTATAAAGATGATGACCCGCTCAATGGGGTTTCTACCTATGACCTTGCCCTGATTTCACGGCATATTCTCGGCTTAGAAAATATTAAGTCTTCCTACCAGATGATCGCAGCCGACGCGAATAAATCGGGCTCCATCACCTCCTTTGACATCATTGAACTGCGCAAACTTATCTTAGGGGTTTATGCTTCTTTGCCAGCCAATACTTCCTGGCGTTTTGTGGATAAGGATTTTGTGTTTCCCAACAAATTGAATCCGTTCGAAACCGCATTTCCAGAATATCGGAACACCATTGATTATCAGAGTGACCTGATTGGAGAAGATTTTGTGGCAATTAAAGTGGGGGATGTGAATGGGAGCGCGACTCCAAATACATTTCTAAACACGGTGGCGCGCAATGAAGGCAATGAAATATTTACACTGAACGATCAAGTACTGCGCAATGGCGAAATTACCCAGGTAACTATGCAGGCCACAAGCTTACTTGAAGGATTTCAAATGACCCTGAAGTTTAAAGACGTTGAAATACTGGAAGTTATCCCCGGAGCGTCCATGCATGCCGAAAACTTTGCCTTATTTCAGCCTATTTCGGCCCTAACAGTCAGTTGGTTTGGACAAGCCATCCCTACGTTCACCGTGCGGGTACGGGCTTTAAAAACAATACAATTGCACGATTGCATTTCAGTTTCAAACAGCATCACGCAAACTGAAGCATACACCCGATCATCGGACTATGATCAAAAAAAGGGGATTGTCTTGCAGTTCAAGGATGGTGCAGCCACATTTGAATCGGGCATAGGTTTTGAACTGTACCAGAACTATCCCAATCCTTTTGTGGATAAAACCAGCATTCACTTTTATTTGCCGGACCAAGATGAAGTTCGACTGGTGATTACGGATGCATCTGGCCGACCCGTTTATCAGCACAAAGCCCAGTTTTCAAAAGGAAATCAGCGTATTGTGGTGGACAAACAGCAATTGGGTGCCGCTGGAATTTGGTACTATACCTTGTACACCCGCTTTGGCACAGAAAGTAAAAAAATGATCAGCACCGGTTCGATGCGTTGATCGGATTTGGATATTACAATACTTTAGACAGGATGAAGTTCAGGTACACTTCATCCTGATTGTTGACGCCCAGTCGGTTACTGTTTAGGTGGATCAGGCTGGGCAGGGCTTTTTCAAGGTTGTTGCCTAATTCTGGTAAAATCAATTGATTGCCACGCACCCAGCGTACCCAGTCTGGTTGTTTGGCATCTATTTTATTTTGTTCCAGTGCTTTCCAAAGTGCGCCCAAGGTGCTGCGGAGTTCGTCGGCTTGTGGTGCCAGGCTTATTTCGAACTGGCCATATACCTCCGTTTTAAAACTATCTTCCATCTGTTGCTGGCCATCGGGCTGAAAGAAGAGCGAAAACCACTGCTCGCCTAATCGGTCGAAGTACCAGGCCGCCTTTTTATGGTCGAAACCGGCAGCAAATGCCGTAATGGTGTGCATGCGTAAAGCGTCATACATGGCATCACCGTATGTATATGGCCGATCTAAGCGATCCAGCACGACCCTGGTAGAAACATGGAAGTACTCTTCGGCCCAAATGAGGGCTTCTTCCCCGCCAAAACGTTCAGCCTCTGCTTCATAAGGTTGCTCTTCCCATTCGCCGCGTTCGGCAAACCAGCCGGAGATAGCAGGTCGAAGGGTTTCTTCCAGCCATTCCTCCTCCCCGCGCACCCGCAAGCGGATGTGTGGACCTTTTTCGTCGGCATAGCGCACAAAAAAAGCGCGCGCGCCTTTCACAGGCCAAACAAATTGAGCCAGAAAGGGCTTAACAGCACGGGCCAGGAATACATCGGGTACTTCCAGCGGATAGAAATGGTAAGAGAGCCAGGTTTGCATGGGACAAAAATCGGCTTTTTTAAACCGATTTTAAAAAATATTTTCCAACATGCCGGAAAATATAAATGCCTCACAGAAGGATCTGCAAGGCATTTTTTGTGGCGGAGGCCGGACTTGAACCGACGACCTTCGGGTTATGAGCCCGACGAGCTACCAACTGCTCCACTCCGCGATTTAGCGAGCGCAAAGATACAACTATATTATTGAAATGTCCTAATTTTTTGGAAAGTTTATTTTTTGAACCTTTTATCAGGCAAAATATGGAAGGCCTAATTTTGTGGGAATGGGCTCGGCAATATTTCTTATTCAGTAAAAGTAAGTATTATTCATGTGAAGTGATGTAAAATAAGTATTTTGCATGTTTGATAATCATTATTTACGTTATTTGTGGTTAGTTTGATTGAATTCAAGCAAGGCGTAAACAAAATAATTTTCACATAAAAATATGAAAAGTATGCATTTTTCACGAAAAGTAAAAGTTTTTCATGGAAGAACTGCCCCTGAGGAAGGGATAATTGTTGGTTACGGAGCAATTGTAGACGCATTAAAGTTGCCAACACCTTTGCCGTTACGTTTAACATTGATAAGTGAAAAAAATCGCAAATATGTGATAAAGGAATGGCGCATTTTGACACCTCGTTATATGCCCGTGGACGCTTTGTATAACCATTTGGTATTTGCGTTAAAGTATGAAGGGATTGATCTTTTGGTATTAAAAAAACTATTTGAACGCATTGAAAAAGAAACTGTAAGAGACTGGATCATTGCTGAACCGTTTGGGCGATATAGCAGGATGTTATGGTTTCTTTATGAATGGTTGATGGAGCAGTTGCTTGAGATTTCTGATTTGAAAGAAGGAAATTATGTTTCTTTAGTTGACGAGAAAATTCAATATGCCAGTTCGGCAAGTGTTAATTCAAATCGTCACAGAATTAGGAATAACTTACCCGGAACTGTAAGTTTTTGCCCATTAATATTTAAAACAACACTTTTACAGGAATTTGTTGAACGTAATTTGTCATCGCAAACTTACGATGTGATAAAGGGCATTCACAAGGATATACTAATGCGAACATCCGCATTTTTATTACTTAAGGACTCAAAAGCTTCATTTTCAATTGAGGGTGAAAATCCAACTCCGAATAGGGCTCTAAATTGGGGACGCGCAATTGGTCAAGCCGGGAACAGATCACTTAGTCATGAAGAGATGTTGAGATTACAAGAAATAATCATTGATAGCAATCGCTTCGTTCAATTGGGATACCGGAAAGAAGGTGGATTTATTGGAGAACATGATAGGAATACAGGCATGCCAATCCCTGATCATATTTCTGCAAGGTGGCAGGATTTAAATTCCTTAATGAACGGATTATTCGAAACTGCAATTAAATTGGAAACCGCTCAATTTAATCCAGTATTAACTGCTGCCAAAATAGCGTTTGGCTTTGTTTTTATACATCCTTTTGCAGATGGTAACGGACGATTACATCGTTATTTGATCCATCATTTACTTTCAAAAATGAATTTTACTCCTCAAGGTATCATATTTCCCATATCTGCTGCAATACTTGAAAATATTATAGACTATAGAAATGTTTTAGAAGGGTATTCACACCCAGTACTCAAGTTTATTGAGTGGGATATAACTGCCGAAAATAATGTTGAAGTTCAAAACGAAACCATAGATTATTATCGGTATTTTGATGCAACTCCCCAAGCCGAGTTTTTATTTAAATGTATCGATTATACAATTCATACTATCATTCCAGAAGAGGTTGCTTATTTGCAAAATTACGATGCGTTTAAAATTTGGGTGAACGACAAGTTTCAAATGCCTGATAAAATGATTGCAATGTTGGTTCGGTTTTTACTACAAAACAAAGGAGAATTGTCAAAACGTAGACGTGAGAAAGAGTTTGAAGGATTAACTGAAGCAGAAGTTCTGGAAATCGAACGAGAATTTTCAAGTATTTTCTTTATGAATAGATGATGCCATTACGATATAGGACCTACTCAGACATTCGAGATGATCTTTAACAGTCGAATATTATTTATAGGCTCTTAGTTCCCGCAGACAACGACTGCCGCAATTTCTCCCGATCCGCCTGTATTTTCTTGTTGGCCGGATCCAGTTCCAGGTAGCGGTTGTAATCTTCCAGGGTTTTTGTGGGTTGCCGCATTTTTAAATGCAACATGGCGCGGTTCAAATAACCCATTTTGTTTTGAGGGTCTAATTGCAAGCCCTGGTTAAAATCCTGCTCTGCCGCTTCTAATTGGTTGATTGTCCCCAAGGCGGCACCGCGGTTGATCAACATGGCCCCGTGTACCGCAGGACTAAGTCTATCTGCCAACGCAAGGCTCTTGTTGTAATCTTGCAAGGCATTTTGCAGGAATTCGCCCGATTTTTCTTTGGGAAATTTGCCCGACATGGCCATATCAAAATACGTTTTTCCACGGCTGTTGAGCAATTCCGGATTTTGTGGCTCGATGCGGAGGGCATTTTGGTAGTCGTTCATAGCCGGCTCAAATTGCTGCAAACTCCGGTAATACTGTCCGCGGTACCAATACGGCAACCCGCTTTTATCCGGTGCATACTCAATGACACGGGTCCACAAAGTTTCGCTGTTTTGCCAAATACCAATTTGCAAATAGGTGGCAGCAGCATAGAAGAGCCCAATTACGAGCACTCCAATGCGTAAGTTCGTATTATTTGTTTGCCGTTTTTCATAAAAATCATAATGCCAAGCTACGATAGCAAACAACCCAAAATACGGTACATACGTAAAACGGTCGGCCAAAAAACCCTGCCCTGCCGTCAATATTTGCAGCAAAAACACCACATTTACAAAGAAAAACAACAATCCAAGCACCCAAATACGCATATCCCGCCGGTATAATTGCCAAATTGCAAGGCCAAATCCAATAAAAAGTATAGGGGCCGCATAAATCCAAACCGGCAGCGGGGTTGGATAGGTGTACAAAGGAAGCATCGGGTAGGGGAGGATGGCTTTGTATAAATATACCCCCATGGAATAAGCGCCAATACATAGTCGGTCGGCCAAACCGAATTGGACCGCCGCCGGATTCACCGCACCCTGTAATCCCAAGGTGTACACATTTATTAAGCCAAAAACGAGGGAAAGTGCCCAAAACGGCCATTTTTCCAACAAAGCCGTACGTATTGAAACCGGCCGCCGCATCCAATAATCTATCAACAACATGGATAAGGGTAAGGTGACCGCTTGTACTTTCGACAAACAGGAAAGCAAGGCCATTCCTACGGCCAGCCAGAAATAGCGCTGTTTCGCTTTATCTGCCTGCACCCAGCGTATATAATACCAAAGCGCAGCAAAGAAAAACAGGCCAAACAATACGTCCTTGCGCTCCGTCGCCCAGGCCACCGACTCCACCCGCATCGGATGAATGCCAAAAAACAAGCCACCCACAAATGCGCCACCCGCTCCGAAGCCCATGGCCAATAAAACGCGCATCACAAACAGCACCACCAAAGCGTGCAACAAAATATTGTCAAAATGCACTAATGTTGCATTGAAACTGCCCGCAACGGCTTTTTCGATAAAAAAACTAAAGATGGCGAGCGGATTGTAGTTGCCCAATTGCGCCGAACCCTGTCGGATATCGAAAATAGCGGCAACATGCTGCGCGTCTATTTTGGCCAGGTTCGGGTTGTTGAGGATGGTGGCATCGTCGTCCCAATTGACAAATCCACATTTTAAAGCGCCCAAATAACACACAAAGGTAACCGCCATAGCAATCCAGATCATCCGCATTGGGCTGGCTTCGGTTTGTTTGGCTGGCTGGGCATCAATAGGGGACTTTGCGCCCTTGGCCGGGCTTTTTTTAGATTGTGTCATGGGTGGTCGACTTTGGGGTAAAGGTAAGCTTTGCGGGATTTTTTGTTTAAATCAAAAAAACTTTCAAAGCCATACAACGAAATGTACAACGCCTGGCTTCTTTATTATAAACAACGACGATAACCAACGCACATGACTGATCGCATCCTAATTGAAGCCTGCATAGCCAACGATCGAAAGGCGCAGCACCAACTGTACGAGCGGTACAAAAGTGCGATGTACACCCTGGCGTACCGGATTACGGCCGATTTTGAATTGGCGGGTGAAGCTTTACAAGATGCTTTTTTAAATATATTCAAGCATTTGGACCGTTTTGAAGGGAAAAGCACGCTGGGGGCCTGGATTAAAACCATCGTTGTACGAGAAGCCGTGCGCAAGGCCAAACGGCAACCGATGCGTTTTGATGAATTGGTGGAATACGACAACCAAGCTGCTTTCGACTGGAGTACTTTAATGTTGGACGCGGCTTATTTGGAAAAGGCCATCCTTGATTTGCCGGATGGTTTTCGGCAGGCCTTTGTTTTAGTTGAAATTGAGGGCTGGTCACATGCAGAAATTGCCAATTTCTGCGGAATCAGTGAAAGTACCTCGCGGTCGCAGTTGTTTCACGCCAAAAAACGCCTGCGCGCGGTATTAAGTCCCGTGACCGACCAGGATCCATAAAATGTAAATGTTTGATTTTCAACCAAAAAAGACAATCCAAGCATTTCATCTTTTAGCCATGCAAGAACAAAATAAACATTTATTGCAGCAAGCCCTGGGGCAACTTCCAGCCTACGACCCCCCAATGGGCATTTGGGAAGATATTCAGACTGCCCTGGATGCCGACCAAATGTTGCAATCGCAATTGCCCACTTTACCGGCTTATACGCCCCCGGATGCATTGTGGGACGCCATTGAAAACCAATTGCCGAAACAACGCAGGTTTGGCCGGGTGCTCTTCCTGCGCCTTGCCGCTGCTGCGGTGCTCTTAGGCATGGCCATCGGGGTGTGGTGGCTAACAGGAGTGCGTGCCGAAGAAGCGATCATCGTTCAAACCCAGGAAATTGCAGACCCAAATATCCTTGAAACCACCCAGGCACCCGAAGACAGTGCTTTTCTGTTTGTGCAGAAATTTTGTGAAACGCAGGTGCCCATTTGCCAGGATCCTGCTTTTGAAGCCCTGAAAACCGAATTGGATGAACTCTCTGAAGCCAAAGAAGCCTTGCGCGCCGCCCTGGGGTCCTACAGCGACGATCCGGCCCTGGCCGAACAAATGATCCGCATCGAACGGGAACGGTCGGCCTTGTTACAACAAATCATGCAACTGATTTAGTGACAACATTTAAAGCAAATAAAACAACCCAAATATGAAACATTTAATGCTTCTGTTAACCTGCTGCCTCGTTTTAAACACGGGCTGGGGCCAAACCACCCTGCAGGTTTTAACTAAAACGGTCCAAAAAACAGTCGCCTGGAAACCCGGGTATAGCGTGGAAATAAACGGTGAAAAGGCGGAAATACAGGTTATACCCGGCAAAGATGCCCAGGTTTTTGTCAAAGCCGAATTGAGCGCCAAACACCCCAATGCCGATTCTGCCCGCTTGGACCTGGATACCTGGAAATTTGTGGTAACCACCGTTGGAAAAGTGATTTATGTGCGGGCTTATATCGGCTTGTCGGCCAAAGCAAAGTTGCCTTCGTCCAGCATGAAATCGAAAATCATTGTACAAGTACCTGCTGCCTGTCCAGTTAAACTGGTCAACAAATTCGGTAGTGCCAAATTGGAAAAATTAGATGGTCCGATCGCGCTCAATGGGGAATTTTGCAGTTTTGACCTGGTACAATTGGGCGGGAAACTGCAAATTGACAGCAAATACGGCAACGTACAAGCCCAAACCCTGGGCGGTCCCCTGCAAATTTCAATCCGACGCGCCGATTTGTCCATTTTAGGTATGCAAAATACTTGCTCCATTCAAAGCGAATATGGTGAAGTAATGCTCGAAACTTCTGCACAAACTGGCGATGTAAACATCAAATCCAACAAATCGAATATTACCCTGCAAACCAAAGGCAAATCGGTGCACAATTTCGACCTGAAAAGCGCATATGGGTCCCTACAATTGCCTGAAAAATGGTCATTTCAGTTGGCCCAACCCAATGCACATACCCAAACTGCCCTTTTACAAAACGGACCTAACCGAAAAGGTATCCTGGTGGATGCTAATTTTGGTAAAATTTTAGTCCGATAAAAGATCTTATCCTTCCACACACACTTCCCTCACCCCAGTTTATTCTTCCACCTACCTGCATGCAGGTGAAAATTATACCGATATGAAACACCACTTTCTGATCATCATAACCTGCTTTTTCGGTTTGCGCTTACATGCACAAACCGATACTACCTTCATCCTCAACAGCACCTCGGTTGAAAGTTTTGCACCATCCGTAGCACTTACGGAGGCCCGCACCGAAGTTTTGAAACTACAAGAGCCCGTAAAAACCTTGTTTAAGTGTAATTTATTGGCCCTTTCACCGATCACCACGGGACGTGCGTCGTTTGGGGAACAAGGTGGTGTGGTCAACTCCAGAAATTGGCCCGTGGATCTGGAACTTGGGGTGGAACAAAAATTGGGCAAGCCTTTCTCTATCGGGGTTTCTGCTTCTACTGCTGTTGTTTCTTATAATGCTTACAACCCCGACATTTTCAGAAAACCAGGAACACAATATTTTCAGAACATCACCCTGGAAGCAGAAGCGCGCTGGTATTTTGCTATGAAAAACCGCATCGATGCAGGAAAACAGGCCAATAATTTGTCCGGACCATATTTAGGTGCCTCTTTTCGCTGGATCCATTGGCGCAAAGATGCGGTCCTTGAAAATACGGTCAATGATCAACGTGGCGCGTTTTTAAACGTAGGCGTTCAACACCGCGTTTTTAAACATGGCTATTTCGATTTAGGCTATGGTTTTGGGTATT
>CAIVGO010000107.1 GCA_903905445.1 uncultured Bacteroidota bacterium | reverse complement strand
GCGGTCCATTCAATGCGGGGCAAATAATCTTCCGGATCGGCACCCGTTTCAATCGGAAGTAGTTGCTTTTGCTCCAGATGATATAGCCAGGCACTGATCTGTGCATTTTTTTCACCTACTTTGGGGTATTTGAAGCGTTCTTCGTCGGGGTAGGCACCGCCGTCAAACGTTTCCATACGCATTTCAGGCACTGCACTTTCATCGAAGCGCAGGAAGGCGAGGTGCTTTCCGTCGGGACTCCATTCAAAGGCGCGTACCAATTCAAATTCTTCCTCATATACCCAATCACTGGCGCCATTGATGATGGCATTAATTTTTCCGTCGCGGGTAACGCGGGTGGTATTTCCACTGGCCAAGTCTTTGTAATACAAGTCATTATCCACCACAAAGGCTACTTTGCTACCATCGGGCGAAAAATGGGCGTACCGTTGTTTGTTCCCTTCAAAAAGGCGGGTGAGGTTTTTGGTGGCCTGATCGTACACAAAAAACTGGGCCTTGGTGCTCCAACGATAAATCTGTTGGGTTTCGGCTGCGATGAGTATTTTTTGTTCGTTGGCACTGAAGCTGTAGCCATCGAGGGTGTCTTTCCAGCCGGGCGCCTTGGTTTTGATGCTGTGCGCATCCAGTATTTGCCCCGAAACCGCACCGGTGCGCAGGTCACATTGTTCGATGGTCGATTTATTGAGGCGGGTATAATGCACCCCGTCTTTTTGAAAATTAAACCCCGGGATGCCTTTTGCCGAAAAAGTGCCCTTTTGCCAGATGTCTTCCAGCGTAATCGGTTTTTGGGCCAGCAATGCGGTACCCATCAAAATGAAAAGAAGCAGGAGCCGTTGTTTCATATTCGCGCGCGGATTGGTTTGAACCGTAAATATAGCAGCTCGTTTGTATCCAACGGGCGAAACTGCACTACAGCGCCTGCCTTTTCGATGAATTGCCTGTTTTTCAGGCATTCCGTTTTACCATTCTATTTTTCGTGAAAAATACATCACGGCTGCCAGGATCAGGAATAGGCCGATGCTGCCAATGAGCAAAGCGTAATCCTGCTGCTGCAACACCACAAACAAAAAGCCATACAATACCGTGAGCGTACCGCCTACGAGGAAGGCCATTTGCCGGGAGGCAAACAAGGCATTGGCGTATAAAGTGGTAAGCGCGATGGTCATGATTGCTGCAATCAGGTAGGCACTATCAAACGAAAGATGTTCGGAAATAGACACCAGCAAGGTGTAAAATATCACCAACGCTAGTCCGATCAGGGCATATTGGAACGCATGTACCCGCGTTTTTTGGCGCATTTCTATAAAAAATATGGTCAAAAACGTAAGACTGATAAACAGAATCGCATATTTGACCGAACGCGTCGATTTCTGGTAATTGTCGACGGGCAACAGAAAGTCTACCCCAAATGCACTTTCCGCATAACTGGTGTTTGCCTCGCTCAACCACTGTTGCGGATAATTCCGGTTGAGGTTGAGTACTTTCCAATTTGCGGTAAAACTGTTCCCGTCAATTTGTTTTTCTTCCGGTAAAAAAGCCCCGCTAAAACTTGGGTCTGCCCAGGGAGCGGAAATCGCGACCTCGGTGACTTTGCCAACGGGCGTAAAAAACAAAGAGCCAGAACCTTTCAAGGCCAAGGAAATTTTAAAGGTATGCGCGCCATTTGCT
>CAIVGO010000106.1 GCA_903905445.1 uncultured Bacteroidota bacterium | reverse complement strand
GACACCTCAAACGGTAACCTCCGGAGGTGACACCTCAAACGGTAACCTCCGGAGGTGACACCTCAAACGGAAACCTTCGGAGGTGACACCTTAAACGGTAACCCTCGGAGGTGACACCTCAAACGGTAACCCTCGGAGGTGACACCTCAAACGGAAACCTTCGGAGGTGACACCTTAAACGGTAACCCTCGATCACTCATCACTCATCACTAACAACTATCAACTAACAACTCACAATTGTAGCATTTTGTGTGTCCAATCTTGTGTTTTTTGCGCGAGCGCTTGGTTTTTTATCAGTTCTATCCCATACGTCGGGATGATTTCTTTCAATTTCGTGCGCCAGGCTTCGGATTGCATTTGTTCGGGCATACAAAGCTCCAGCAATTCCAGCATGATGGTTACGGCGGTAGAAGCACCCGGCGAGGCACCCAACAAGGCCGCAATGCTGCCGTCGGCGGAACGGACGATTTCGGTGCCAAATTCCAGGATTCCGCCGTGTTCTGCGTCTTTTTTGATGACTTGTACGCGTTGACCCGCCTTCGCGAGTTCCCAATCATCGGCTTCGGCGGTCGGTACAAATTCGCGCAAGGCATCCATTCGGTCTTCCATGCTTTGGGTAACTTGTTTGATGAGGTAACTGGTCAGCGGCAAATTATGCACCCAGGCACCCAACATCGCCCCCAAATTGTCGAAATCAATAGACCGGGGTAAATCTAAAAAGGAGCCTTGTTTTAAAAATTTGGTTGTAAATCCTGCATACGGGCCAAATAAGAGTGCCTTTTCACCATCAATCACGCGGGTATCGAGGTGCGGGACCGACATGGGCGGCGTACCCACCGAGGCTTTGCCGTACACTTTCGCATGGTGCCGCGCAATCAGGTCCGGGTTTTTACATACCAGCCATTGACCACTCACCGGAAAACCGCCAAAACCTTGCCCTTCTGCGATATCGGATTTATCGAGCAATGGCAAGGAGCCGCCACCCGCTCCGATAAATACAAAATTGGCCCTGAAATACTTTTCCTCCCCGTTTTGCTGATCTTCTACCTCTAAATGCCAAACCCGACTTGCATCTTGTTCCAAATGTTGCACTTCATGTTGCAGCAACACCTCCACGCCGTGGCGGTGTTTTAAGTGCTGGAACATACTGTGTGTGAGTGCGCCAAAATTCACATCGGTGCCAATATCCATGCGGGTGGCCGCCAAATGCTGGTCTTTTGACCGCCCTTCCATAATGATGGGAAACCAACTTTCTAATTTGGCCCGGTCTTCGGTGTATTCCATGCCATGAAACAGGTGACAATCCTGCATCAAAGCATATCGTTTTTGCAAAAAAGCAATGTTTTCATCGCCCCAAACCAAACTCATATGAGGAACAGGATGAATAAAGGTGTCTGGTGTTTCGAAATACCCATGACCCACCAAATAAGCCCAAAACTGCTTGGAAATTTCAAAAGACTCAAAAATATGGATCGCTTTGTGCAAATCTATGCTGCCATCTTCCTGTTCGGGTGTGTAGTTTAACTCGCAAAGTGCCGCATGCCCCGTACCTGCGTTGTTCCAGGCATCGGAACTTTCGGCCGCTACCTGGTCAAGTTTTTCAAAAATAGCAATTTTAAAATCGGGATGGAGTTCTTTGAGCAAAACAGCCAAAGTTGCACTCATGATGCCAGCGCCAATTAATACAACATCGTATGCTGGGCCGGTTGCGCGGGAAAGTTTAGACATGGACAGGGTAGAATGACAGTCGGAAGTGGATTGTTTTACATTAACTTTGCCCTGCAAATATCAAACAAAACTTGTCCTTACTATGTCGTGCAGACTACTTTTCCTGATCCTTTTTTCTGTAACCGTTCACTATTTAAATGCCCAAGTGGTGCGTTTTAGTGAAAATGACACCACTTATATTTTTGGCGATAAAGTGAATGTTCGGTCTGAGTCATCTACCACCGCTGCAACGGTTGCTCAATTGGTTGCGGGCGACGAAGTGATCATTATTGGTGAAACAGAAACCAAAACGACCCTGAACGGCGTTGAACTGCCCTGGTATCAAATTCGCTTTCAAAACAACCAAAAAGGCTATGTGTGGGGCGGTTTATTGTCTGTTTTAAGAAAATCAACCCTCAAGGATGTGCGTTTTGTGGCAGGCGTTACCAAAGCGGTAAAGCCAAAAGCGGACGAAGCAGCGCAATATTCCATCGAAGTACGCGCGATTCGCAATGGAACAGTGCTGCAAAAGGTCGCCAACACCATTAAAAATGAAGGTAGTATGTATTACCGGCCTTTGGAAGTGGGTGCCCGCGGATTGAAAGGTTACAAAGCTTTACTGATTGTCGAGATGGGTTACGAAGCGTGTGGCTATCCCTGGAATGAATGGTATATTTTGTGGAATGGCAGCCAGTTGCATTCACTGCCTTTGTGCGAATCGGTTGCCGACGGTGGCGTTTTTGCCCACGTTGAACGGTATGAATTCCCGCAAGGTCCCGATGAAAACACACCGGGCCATATTGGCAAGGAGGACGAAATCTTTTTTACCATTGAATTTTCCGCAACAGAAGAACTCGAAGATGCCTCTGGTTATAATGAAGACAGTTGGAAACGTTCACGCAAGTTGCGCTGGGATGGAAAACAGTGGTTAAAGCCGGTAAATATGGGGATTCCCAAGGATTAAGCGTTTTAAAAAACATGCCATGAGAAAAAACGACCAGCATTACATAGATTCACTCCTGAAAACAGAAAATCAACAATTAGATCGTTTGCACGAAATTGTCCGGCTGTCTATTGAGGAGGAAGAAATGATTACCCGTAAATTATGCGAAACGGATGAAAGTGCGATAACGTTTGGCGAGCGGCTATCAGACAAGGTGGCTAAATTTGGTGGAAGTTGGCGGTTTATCATCATTTTTATGGCCGTGCTATGGCTTTGGATTATTGTAAATTCCGTATTTTTGGCTTCAAAAGCGTTTGATCCATACCCCTATATCCTAATGAACCTGATTTTATCCTGTATTGCGGCCATTCAGGCACCCATTATCATGATGAGTCAGAACAGGAAAGAACTAAAAGATCGGCAGCGGGCTGAAAACGATTACATGGTGAACCTGAAATCGGAAATAGAAATCCGAAACCTGCACCGGAAAATGGATTTGAATATGGAAGATCAATTCCAGCATTTATTCGAAATTCAGCAAAAACAATTGGAGTTGATGCAGCAAATTTTAATCAAATTAGAAAAGAAATAGGCTGCTTTTTTTGAAAAAAATAAAATTTTAAAATATGAAATTGCTTGGTAATCATTTGTTGTTTGGTCTTCTTTTTTTGTGTGGCCTCGTATCAGTACAAGCCCAAACAACGACTTCCGGAACCACTGCTGAAAAAAGAAAACCGACAAATTATGTGCTGAGCACCTCGGCACGCGGTCTGAAAAGTGGCGAATATGGCACTTTCCCGATTACTGCACAGGGCACAGTGGCCTTGATTGGCTGGCAAATGGGCTTGCGGTACAATACGGACATGCTGGAGTTTGTTGGGGTGTCGGTTGGAGATTTAGAAGGCATTAAACCCGAAAGTTTTGGTTTGACCAAAGTGAATGAAGGAGAAATTCGCGCTTTGTGGATTGCTAAAATCAACGATGCGTCTGACCATTTGCAACAGGGCCAGCATTTGTTTTACCTGACCTTTCGGGCTAAAAAAACGGTTGCAGATGTATCGAGTTTGTTGAAAATAGATGATGCCGTTTTGTGGAGCGAGGGGTATGGCAGCGATGGCGTTCAAACGGTTCGCTTCAGTTTGCGCGGCGATCAAATAACAACCACTACACCATCATCCAAGGAAGGAAATTGGTCAGTATTATGCAGCCCGAATCCTGCAGCGGATTATTTTAACCTGAATTTTGATTTAAAAACAGCCGGGGAATTTCAACTGCGCGTTTTTGATGATTTTGGCAGGCAGGTATATTTTAAAAACTTGAACCTGGATGCAGGTGCACAAGCGTTAAAAATTACAGAAATCAGCCAATGGGCCGCCGGGGTGTACCACTGGGATCTGAAAGGCGCTGCAAATCTGAAAGCCGAAGGGCACTTGGTTAAACTGTAGGGTATTTTAAAGCCTGTTTTTCCAGATAATATCCACACACGGTTGCCTTCGACACGCCATCGTACTGAATCGCTAATATCGTATCTGTTAAAGTAACACGGCCTGTTTCCATAAACTGCTGAAAATCAAAACACAAAGGCAGTATTTTAAATCGAAATTTGTGGTGGTTCAATCCTTTTTCGGCAATCAGGGCCGATTTTTCCGGACGCTCCAGCTCCATTAAAAACTGGGTCTTGGGACTGATTTTATGGTATAAATAATAATCCACGGCCACCAATTGCTGCAACACCTGGTCTTCCGGATATGCTTGTACCACAAAATCAAAAAGATTGTGGTACACTTCATCCAGGGTGTATTTGTGGTAATCGGATCGGGTGCCGAAAAATGCACCGAGGGCCAGGAAAAAATCGAAAATACTGTATTGCGCAGTCACATACCGCAGGGTGTATTCGGCGCGTTTTTTATTCCAGTATATTTCCAGACCATGCTCAACGATCTCTATTTGAGCCAGTTGCGTTTCTGATAAATAATTACTGCGAATGATTTGATAGGGTGGGGTAGGGTCAAATTCGTAGCCGTGCTGGGCATGTTTGTACAACATCGGTGTGCCTTTCAAAAATTTCAAAAAACCCAGTTGCAACTCGGGCGGAAATAATTTAAACACGGTTTCAAAACTGTGCTTGTTATCTTCCCAGTAATCGTGCGGCAATCCCACAATCAAATCCAGGTGCATCTCCACCTTGTGTTCCAGGCTTTGGATGATACCCTTTGTTTTTTCAAAATTCTGCTTGCGACTTACCTCCAAATTGGCCTTTTGATTCACCGTTTGAATGCCAATTTCGAAGCGGAACAGTCCTTTTGGAACATGTTCGTCAATAAATTGAATGATATCCGGGTGCAAAATATCGGCGGTAATTTCAAACTGAAATACATTGCCAGGCTTGTAATTGGCCAGGATAAACTTGAAAATATCTAGGGTAAAATCCCGCTTGATGTTAAACGTACGGTCCAGAAATTTCACCACCCGCCCATGCTGCATCATGTGCAACAAGGTCGATTTGATGTGTTGATCGGGCAAATACCGCACTTTGTTATCCAAACTGGCCAAACAAAACTCGCATTTGTATGGACAGCCCCGCGATGTTTCGATGTACAATACCTTCTGCGACAATTCCACCGGGTCGTCGTCGGCATAAGGCATGATGTTTTCGTATTGTTTGAGGTCAAAATTGCCCGCCAAAGGCAAATACAATACGTCTTTCCCTAGTTTTTGCACCACATTGGGAATATGCTGCACCTGTGGGTAATGCTCGATAAAGGCGCTAAACGGAATTTCGCCTTCGCCGGTAATAATGTAATCTACCTGATCCAGCGCGATAATTTCCTCCCAATCGTAACTAACCTCAGGTCCACCCAGCAATATTTTGGTGCCTGTACCCAGCGCTTTGATCTTTTGTGCTACCGCCAGGGTCTGACTGATATTCCAGATATAACAACTAAATGCCACCACTTCAAACTGGCTGCAATACGCTGCCACCCCATCCTGTTGATCCTTGATGGTAAATTCTTTCCATTCCAGGCCTTCCCTGTGCTTGTTCAACTGATACAGCAATCGAATGGCCAGGTTGGTATGGATGTATTTAGCATTCAGGGTAGTGAGCAGTATGCGCATGGGTAGAGTGGATGACAGGAGCGCAAAGGTAGGGGTTTATTCTGATTGAATCAGTACCCTTGCGCTGGCATTTCCTAAACGAACAATATAGGTGCCCGCTGGCAAATCGGCCAAAACGCGGGTGTATTGGCCCAGTTGCGCCTGCACATTTTCCTTGAACATTAATTTACCCATCGCATCATACATGCAAAGTGGGAGTTGGTCCGATAAGCCATTTGGGTTCCATTGAAGGGTAATCGGTGTTCCGGCGCGGGTGAT
>CAIVGO010000105.1 GCA_903905445.1 uncultured Bacteroidota bacterium | reverse complement strand
GGTTTGTTGTTGCGGATACAATACAGCGCTGCTTCCAGTTCGTGGGAAGTAACCACTTGTCTACGTTGACCAACCCGCTCGTACAAATTATTGATACGGCCTTGATATACAATGGTTTGGCGCGTTTCGTTGTACACGACGACTTCCGGGGTTACGGTTACGCCCAACTGTTTTGCGCGGGCGTAGGCGTGGGTGCGTGTGCAGGAGAACGGGATTTTGTATTTTTGGATAAATGCCTGAATACTGCTGTCTTCAGAGACCGGGTTGGGGAAAAAGCCTTGAAACCCGATGCTGTCTTTGGCATATTCCGAATGGATGGATTGCATTTTATCGGCATAGGCCTGGGTAATTTTGCAATCCTCTAACAGAAACAAATATACGGTAAAAGAATCGCTGGGCGGATGCGATGGGGTCGTGCTTTTTGCCATCTGCGGCAGTAGCGCGATCAGTAAGATCAGAAAAAGGATGCGCATCATGGAAATTGCTTTTTGTACTGGATTGTTTTAGGACCGGTTTTCTGTTATAAGGTTTAATCATCAAAAGATATTTGAAGAAAGAAAAATACATTGAGGCGAAAGAAATTTAGAAATATAGACTCTAACAGATTTTACTTACAAAAAACGAGGAAAATGAAAAAAGGGATTTTCATATCATATCTGTTTGCCAGCATCATGCTATCGGCGCTATTTTATTCGTTCACAAACGCAGTGCATCAACCTGAGGTTTCTAGCACCATGTTGGTAGAACAGGAAAATGGCACCTGGATTTTACAGGTTCGCGCCGCATTGACAGCTTTTGAATACGCAGTACACACCCATTATGGCAAGGATTCCTATACAACACCCGAGGCGTTTAATGCTTTGGTAATCCGCCATTTAATGGAAAACATATCCATTACCGTTCATGAGAAAGAAGTTGTGTTGCTCCAGAATGGCCATGTTAAATTGGGCCATGAAACCACTGCTGCTTTTGAGGTGCAGGGTATCCCCAAAAACATCAAAAAAGTTTCCGTCTCCAACACCAGTTTTAAAGACATCCACGACAATCAGAATACGCTGATTATCCTGAAAAAGGGCTTCAAAAAACAACGATTTTTATTAAATAACAAAAATGGACATACCGTACAGTTGAAAGCATTCAAAAATCAATTTGAACGGCAGTAGCTGCGATCAATTTTTACATAAAGCGGCATCGTTGGTTTTCACGCTCCGATACCAATACCGACTATCCTCGTAAATTCATTCACTCCAACTTGTTTCAATCATGAAAAAAATTACGTATCTCTTGTTTGGTGCGCTTATGCCCTGTTTTAATTTGGCAGCGCAAACCGTTCAAAACGTAAATCCTTTACTTTTTTTAGAGGATGGTACCAATGTCAAGATTACTACGATTGCTTGCACCTTGTCCAATGGCACCAGCACAACGTGTTATCAAATCATTTCGACCAGTACGCCAACCGACCACGATATGGGACCTTGGTGCCCTAATAATATCAGCGATGATGCGGATGCGGGTGGCATTTGGCTTGAAGACGGGGAAGTGTATGATGTAGATGGTGCGTTTATTAAAAACATGGCCACATTCTACAACGACAACAATTGGCTCATGTATGATTCGCTTGGAAATATTTACACGACCGAAACGCAAGCAGATTGTGCGGCCGCGGCCAATCCAAACGTAGGGGCTGAGTATCGGAACTTTTGCGTTGAATGTTTGCCTTCCTATGTTACCGGTTTAACACAAACATATGTAATTCCGGTAAAACCGGTTAAGCTTACCCAACCAATTCAGTTTGGTGGCATGGGCGGCCCTCCAGGTGGTGGTGGCCCATCGGTACGCGGTGTTGCGTTTAATGGTGTTCGTTTTGATGCGCCGGCACCGGTCAATAACATTCTAAACGCCTACACATTGGCGCCGTTCGATGATGCGGGCGGGCATATCAACCTAATGGCAGGTTACCATTACCATGCTGCTACAGGCGTGAGTACCAAAATAGTGCAGTGCGATAATCACGCACCCATGATTGGTTATGCCCTCGACGGCCATGCCATCTATGCACATACAAACAAAGATGGAACTGAACCAACCGATTTGGATGCCTGTCTTGGTCATTACGACGACACCCGGGGCTACCATTACCACGTAGACTATGCTGGTAAAAACAACTTTATCAATTGTATTTACGGCGCTTATGCGACCAACAGCGGCACGGCAGCAACCATTGATGCCGACAATGATGGATTTTCTTTGTTAAATGATTGTAACGACAACAATGCGGCTGTCAATCCGAATGCCGTTGAAATAGACGACAACAACATCGATGAAAACTGCGATGGTATTTTTTGCAGCGCCGTATCGACATACGAACTGGCAGGCGCCTCCATCAGCCTTTATCCAAACCCGGTTTCATCGGAACTTACAGTCGCTGTGAAAGGTGTGTTGGATTATCGTATGCGTATTTTTGATATGAACGGCAGATTGGTGTATGAAAAAGACAATCAAAGCGCTTTATCCACCGAAAAGATGTTAAACGGGGCCTATATTATCGAAATTACAGATTTGAATTCCGGTCAACGGCTTATGAAGAAAATTGTAGTTTCGAAGTAAACTTTAATCAAATTAGGCAAGACGCAGGGGTCTTGCCTAATTTTTTTTGCCCAACGGAGTAAAACCGCACAAAAAACCTGTGAAACCTGCAACGTTTAAGATTTCTTATGTAACAACCTCTACACGCCCGGAGGCGACCTTTGCGGAATTGTAAATCAAAAAAAGCAATTCAACATGAATAAGGCACTTCTCGGATTTTTTGCATGCTTCACCGCTGAAAGTTGTTTATTAACAACCGCTTGTGAAAATAAAAAACCCGAAATAAAAACAAGCACCAACCAAATGAAAGACGCAAACACCAAAACCATTGAAAATATGCAAGCAGCCTACAAAGGCGAAAGAACGGCAACCGCAAAGTATGAAGCATTTTCAAAAAAAGCCGAATCCGAAGGTTACCACAACATTGCCTTGCTGTATAATGCCGTTTCAGCCGCCGAAAATATTCACTCCATGAACCATAAAGCGGTTATTGAAGACAGTGGCGCAACGGTGCCGGTAATAACCCCCGAATACAAGGTGAAAACCACCAAAGAAAGTTTGTCCGACGATATCAATGGCGAAGCT
>CAIVGO010000104.1 GCA_903905445.1 uncultured Bacteroidota bacterium | reverse complement strand
TTATCATGCGAAGACTGCCAGCTTGCAGCCGTTGCCCAAGTGCCTGTTGCGTTACTTCTAAAATAGTCACCAGCAAGGGTTACATCATTGACGGTAAAGGTATTACTGGTTGCATTGCTCAAGATTCCTGAAGCCGCTGTTAAAACCAGTCCTGTACCAACAGCAGTATGCGTCAGGGTACTAAAAGTAGCCAAACCAGCACTTGGTGTAGCAGAAACAGGTGAACCGGTAAGTGTTCCGGTAGAGGTCATTGAAACTGAAGTTACATAACCTAGGTCACGGTTTCCGTTTGCATCATTGGCACTTACGGTTGGTGCTGGAGTCATCGCAACACTAACGTTTGCATTGCTGGTATTTTGTACAAAAGCCAGGGTGGTAGCCTGCACGTCAATTGCATTGGTGGAGGTTCCAGAGTTTTGGTCTTGTCCAGCGGCCATGCGACTGCCCGCTACATCAGTTGTGATGTTGGCATTTTGAATTCTAAATTGCAATTTTAAACCATCAATCGTGGTTTTCAGTGATGTCAGGTCCGTTTTTAACCACACTTTAAGCGTGTATGTTTTAGTAGCATCATCTGCAACCAAACCCAGGTCAGCTGTGCTGATTGCCGCAAAAGTGATGGTGGTAGATGCTACGGTACCCGTCATAGAATTTGTACCGTCACTCAACTCAGCCCCTTCAATCGCTAATGTCCAGTTGGAAACGCCATTTGATGTTCCTTGGGTAAACACCATTTGACTGATCAAAGTAGAAAGCGCATCCGTTGAAGGTGCTGCGCCATCATCTTGAATATCAATGTCGAAATTTAAAACCGCTGCACCTTGTGTATTGATCAAGGACGAGAAACTTGCTGGTTCTGATCCTGGTCCCGCAGCAATGGTGGTCGCTCCCGTATTCGACGAAATCGTTTGCAAGTTGCTTGCGTCAACCGGGTCTGTGCCCGATTTGGTTGCATTTGCAAAAACAATGCTGGAAAAAGGAGTGGATGTAATTCCAATGGTACGACCATTAATGGCAGTGGCCGCAATATCCGCGGTAACCAAGATATAGCGTGTGTTACCGGCTGTGATACTTTGGCTTAAACCGCTTACGGCAACCGTACCGCCTGATCCAACCGCAGCCTGACCTGAACCTAATTGGGTAGCGCCAGTTAGGTTATTGCTGCTGTTTATCCAATATTTAAAGCCATTGGTTGAAATATCGCTGGCAGTATAAGTGCCCGAAGTGGTTACGCTAAAGCTGGAAAGGGTTGCACTTACCAAGGTAACATCCAATTGAACACTTCCAATGATGTTGTTGGTATTGCCCGCTGTAATGGTTCCCGCGGCAGGATGTGCTGCACTAATTGCAACAGATGGTGTTACAATGGTTTGCAAATTACTTGCATCCACCGGATCGGTACCGGTTTTATTACCGCTTGTAAAAGTGATCGCGCTGAATGGCGTAGACGTTACGCCGATGGTATTGCCACCTGTAGCAGTCGCAGAAATGCTGGCCGTCATCAAAATGTAGCGGGTACCGATGGGCAGGGATTGTGAAAGTCCGCTCAAGGCTACTGTGCCGCCGGAACCGACTGCCGCCTGGCTGCTGCCCAATTGGGTGGCACCCGAAAGGCTGTTGCTGCTGTTTATCCAGAATTTAAAACCGTTTGTTTGGATGTCACCAGCCACATAAGTACCAGCGGTAGTCATGCTGATATCGGTCAGGCTGGCCGCTACCGTGGTTACGTCAAGTTGAATGCTGCTAATGATATTGTCTGTCGTATTATAGTTCACATTGCCAGCGCCAGGGTGCGCAGCCGAAATGGCAATATTTGGCGTAAGGCTTACAATGGTCTGGTCGGGGCTGGCATCCAGCGGATCCGTACCGGTTTTGTTGCCGCTGCTGAATACGATGTTTGAAAATGCTGTTGTAGTAATGGCAATTGTATTGCCAGGCGTTGCGCTGGATGCAACGTCGGCGGTCAGTAAAATGTAGCGGGTACCTATTGCGATCGACTGGCTCAAGCCGCTAATGGCTACCGTACCGTTTGTGCCGACTGCCGCCTGACTTGTGCCCAATTGGGTAGCGCCCGACAAGCTGTTCGTGCTGTTGATCCAGAATTTAAAACCGTTCGTTTGAATATCGCTCGCTGCGTAAGTGCCTGCCGTGGTCAGGCTGATGCTGTTCAGGGTAGCAGACACATTTGTAACGTCGAATTGGAAACCAGCGATGATGTTATTCGTACTGTTCGTATTAACGTTGCCCGCTGTCGGATGGGCTGACGAAATGGCAATGTTCGGTAACCCTACAATTGTTTTTAACGGACTGGCCGCAACCGGATTGGTACCGGTTTTGGTACCGCTGCTAAAGGTAATGTTTGTAAACGTGGTAGAAGTAATACCGATGGTCCGAGCGTTGACTGCCGTAGAGGCAATATCCGATGTGACCAATATAAAACGGGTATTACCAGTTGCGATTAATTGGCTTAATCCGCTTACTGCCACTGTGCCACCTGTACCGACGGCTGCTTGGCTGCTGCCCAATTGGGTTGCGCCCGACAAACTATTGCTGCTATTGATCCATAATTTAAAACCGTTCGTTTGAATATCACCTGCGGCGTAAGTACCTGCTGTTGTGAGGCTGATACCGGTTAAGGTTGCATCTGCATTGGTTACGGCAAATTGAAAACCGCCGATGATGTTGTCGGTCGAATTGGCGTTGATATTGCCGGCCGAAGGGTGGGCGGAGGAAATGGCAATGGAAGGGCCTGTTGCAGTAACGGAACCGTTTACAGTAATATCATTTCCCGTCCCATCACCTGGACCACCTGTTCCAGTTGTAGCTTCAGCATAACCATATAAGCGATATGTAACAGCCGTTGAGGAATTTGATTGTGTAAAAGTAAACGTAATTGTTTGCGTATTTGTATTGTCGACTACGGCCTTTTCAGCATCTAAATTAGATGAATACGAATTTAAAGAGCTTCTTAATGCCAGAGCAGAAATCCCTGATGCAGAGCGCTGTATTTGGAATACAATTGAACTTACACTAAACTGAAATCCACTGTTCGGTGTTATTGTAAATTCCATGTAATCATTTCCAGTGACTGCATTTGCAATTGATGTTAATGCCCAACTGGTTGCATTAAATCGGTCCGCGTTTAGAGATGCAGTTAATCCTGCCCCTCTACTAATAGTAGACGAAGTTAAGTTTGCATTGTTTGTATTAGAATTTGCAGTTGCTTCATCGCCTGTTAATCCAGCAAAATCAAATGTAAGAATCTGAGCATGGGATACATTATTCGTAAACAATCCCACCACAAAAATCAGCATGGTTATAAAGAGTTTTGACCGTGAGCCAAAGCCTCTATAGAGATTTACAATAGGAACGACTAAAGTCCCATCCGCCTTGTTTACAAGCGCGGGCTCAGCCATATCGCTCCGGAATCCATTAGTAAAAAACGGAAAATTTGTACTATTTTTCATGATCATTGAGTGTTTGTGATATTTCTGAACCAAGCCCTAAAACTAGGTTGATGTTTAAAAGTATGGAAGTAGCCATTCTTGGAAATGAATCATGGCCGAACAAAAAACTAAGCCCCTAGTTGCCACAAAGCCAACTAAGGAAAACAAGCATCCCAAAATAATTGAAATTACGGGCGCGAAATGTTGATTAAGTTGCCTGATAAAGGCGGAAGCGTCCTAAAGGAATCAGCAGGTGAATTACCTTGAAAGTAATTACCCGGGTAAATTGGATAAATTCCTTGGATTTAAGGTGTCACAAGTAAAACACAAGATCCCAAAACCCAATACCGATTAAAGCGCCAGAGCGGCACACATGAAGCGAGGTAAAATCTTTCGGAGGAATGCCGCAAAAGTAAGAGGCTTGTATGTGGGCACACCCCTCTCAATATTACCGAATTGTTAAGAATAATTTGAGATACAATAAAAGCCTGTTTTCACACAAAACCATTATCCCGCGCACCTTTATTCCTTCACAAACATCCGGCTACTGCGCGCGCGACCAGATGTACGCTGCAACCAGTACATGCCCGGCGCAAGATCACTTACATTCAAATCAAGGCTGCTTTGCTCTTCTGGCAAAATGCCCGATAACACCAACTGGCCCAGCGCATTATACACC
>CAIVGO010000103.1 GCA_903905445.1 uncultured Bacteroidota bacterium | reverse complement strand
CGTTTGTACGATACCCACTTTCTCATCTTCAAAATAAGGCATGGTCGTACGCAAGAAATCGGGACGTGGTGTAAAGTCTGCGTCAAAAATCGCAATAAAGTCGGCATTAGAACGCGGCATGGCTTCTTGCAAAGCACCTGCCTTGTACCCTTGGCGGTTTACGCGGTGGATATGTTCGATATTATACCCTTCGGCAAGGAGGGCTGCTACCTTTTTGGCAACGATATCAACCGTTTCGTCGGTAGAGTCATCCAGTACGTGTATTTCGAAGCGTGACTTCGGGTATTCTTGTGCTGCCACGTAATCAATAATGCGTTCAGCCACATACATTTCATTGTACATGGGCAATTGCACCGTCACAAAGGGCACGGATTCATCGTTTTGATCGTATTGACGATACTCGATGCTCGGATTTTCCCGGTGAAAGCGTTTGTACAGGTACAGCAAATGGAATTGCAAGAGGCAGTAAATGGTTACTGCGCTCATGGCGACGAAATAGATAAGGAGCATCAGGTAACCAAAATCTACAAAAGCCTGATACTCGAATGCTTGAAAAAGCGAATGGATACCGTACATATAATATTTGAGTTGAAAGTGCAGTGAATTGCCGAAGCGTGTTGTTAATTTTGGATTAAAATATTGGTTTCCAATTGATTAGTTTAAAAATAGTAGCAATGATTTTCCAGCCAGCCAGCACGGAGCCTTTTATGGTTCCGGATACTTTGCTTTTGCCGCCTGCGCGTTTGCGGTACCTTACGGCAACCTCTGTACACTTCAGTTGCATAATGGCCGCTTTTACCTGCATTTCCACCGTCCAACCAAAATTGCGGTCCTGCATGTCCATCGCCAGCAATTTATTCCATCGAATAGCGCGAAAAGGCCCCAAATCACTAAAACGATATTTAAAAAAGATTCGGATCATGAAGGGCGCCAACCAATTGCCAAATCGCTGCGGCACGGTCATCGCTCCCGGTTCCAGCCCGCCTTTGCTGCGTGAACCGATAACCAAATCTTGTCCGTCCTTCAAAATAGGTGCTACCACGTTTGGAAGCTCCTCCGGATAATCCGAATAATCGCCATCTAAAAAAACGATCAGTTCGGGTTGTTCTGATGTTGGCAGGTTTTTCAAAAATTGAATACCCGCCAAACATGCATTGCCGTATCCGCGTAACGGTTGTTCTACCACAATTGCCCCATGCGCTAACGCCACTGCTGCCGTGTTATCCGTCGAACCATTGTTGCACACAATTACTTGTCTAACCCACGCTTTCGGAATGCCCGCCAATACGAATGGTAAAGCAACTTCTTCATTGTACACCGGTATAATCACATCAATGACCGGAATCCCATTTGGATCTGCAAACATGCCTACGCTACAAAAATTTGATTCTTAAATACTTAGACACAAATTCCGAATAAAATTTTCCGCAGTTTGTACCCAAGCATTGCTTTTTGCAAAGTCATTTCAGCAAAGCCGATGCAAAGTTAAAGAATGCGTTAAGAAAAAGTTAAAAGGCTTTCAAAATTAGATGTTAAAGTTTTGTAAACAGCCCCGTTTTGAAAGGAAATTATACTTTGCATCACCATACTGGCAAAATATAATTTTTAACAACATGCAAAAATACGGGAATTTCCGAATGATCTACTTTTAATCTTGCTTACTTTTGCAACATGATGAAACAGCATTTCCCGATTTTGTTTTTTGTGCTGCTGGGCGCTGCCCTCCTGTTTTCTTTTTGCCAAAAAGAACGTTTTACCACCAACCCGGAAGACAAACTTGCCTTCAGCACGGATACCTTGCGCTTTGATACGGTTTTTACCTCCCTCGGCTCCGCGACGCGTATCCTTAAAATATACAACCGCCATAAAAGCAGCATCCGAATTTCCAAAATTTACCTTGAAAAAGGTGCTGCATCGCGGTTTAACCTCAACGTGGATGGCCTCCCGGGCGACGAACACAGCAACCTCGAAATTGCCCCCAACGACAGTATGTATGTGTTCGCTGAGGTGACCATCAACCCGAATGAACCACCGAGTTCCAGCCCTTTTGTGCTCAATGAAGCCATTGTTTTTGAAACCAATGGCAATGTGCAATCGGTTACCCTGGAAGCGTTTGGTCAAAATGCGGTGTACCTACCCTCCCGGTTTGGTGCCGGATCGGTTAATGGTTTTGGCTGCAATGGTGGCGAATGGGTGTGGGACGACAAACGGCCTTATGTAATATACGGTGTACTGGTCATTGATGAATGCACCGTACGCATCCCGGCGGGTGCGCGCGTGTACACCCACGGGGGACTGGCCAAAGCCATTGACCCGGCAACCGGACTCTCCTATCGGTACAATGATGGCTTTATTGCGTTTGCCGGAAGTGGGAAATTAATCGTGGAAGGCACCAAAGAAAATCCCGTCATTTTTGAAGACGACCGCCTGGAGCCGGAATTTGACGAGGAGGCTGGCCAATGGACCGGAATCTGGTTGCAGGCAGGCACCAAAGGCCATAAAATTGAAAACTGCATCATCCGCAACTCTATTATTGGTGTCCGGGTCGATTCGGCAGCGGATTTGACCATCCGAAATAGCCAATTTTATAATACGGCCAGCAGCGGATTGATTGGCATTCATGCAAAAATCACCGCTGAAAACTGCCTTTTTTACCAAAACACCGGCTATTCGATTCAATTGGAATACGGCGGCAATTACACTTTCAATTATTGTACGGCTACCAGTTATGGTGTCGATGGAGAGGCGGTTAAAATGGGGAACGTGCTTTGCCTCGATGAATCGTGTTCCAACTTTTTGATCAATACCTTATTCGCCCGGTTCAAAAACTGCATTTTTACAGGCAGCAGAACCGACCAAATCACCCTGGTAGATCGGATCAATAACCCTTTGCAATTTAACTACAAACTCGAAAATTGTATTGTAAAAGTGCGCGATTTGATCAAACCCAATGCCTATCCCGACTTCTTTGACCATTGCAAGCCCTGTCTGAATGCGACAAATCAGGATGTGATTTTTGTGGACTTAAATGAAAACGATTTCCATTTGGATACGCTCAAATCCATCGCCAACCGGTACGCTGTGCCAATTGGCGGGATTACGACAGACTTGGATGGGAAAAACCGCGATGTGGTACAACCGGATGCAGGTTGTTACGAGATTGAGTTTTAAAGCATTTTTTGCCAAAAAGCGAGCTGTTTTGTGGTTTCCTGGGATTCGTCTAAATCCTGCCAGGAAATGGAGCAATGCACATTTTCCATTTTTTCAAAACCTCTTTTGCGCCAAAAAGCATCCAACGGCACATAGTCTGCTGGCCGCAACGGATGGTTTTCTGGACGTACCACCCCGCAAAACACCGCGCGTGTGTACCCATGCGTACGCGCCCAGGTTTCCCGATGTTCAAAAAATGCCAATCCAATGCCTTTTCCGCGGTATTCGGGCAGCAAAACAGACTCGCTAAAGTAAAAAATCTGGGATAAATCGTCACCTCGGTCTTGAAATGGCTTGCGAATATTGGGGGTTTCCCGCAACATGGGCAAACCCGTGGAAGCGCCCACTACTTTTTCGCCCACAGTAGCAAGCACCAGTACACTATCCCTTGCTTTGAGAAAGGTACGGATGTATTTGCGTTCATATTCGAGGCTACCTTGGTATAAATAGGGCCATTCGGCAAAAACTGCAATGCGCAATTTGGCCAAATCTTCCGCGTACACGCGCGCCGCAACGCCGGTGAGCGCTTCAATTTTAAGATGCTCCATGCTTTAATATAAAGAAGGTCGGCGGTCAGTGATGGTGCGCACACTTCCTGCGATGTGCAAGCGTGTGAGCAAGGTTTGATCCAATTCTACATAAAATGCACCCGGAATATTCGCACTGGCCTGGTTTACCACCCCATTGACGGGAAAATAGTGGTCAGCAGGTGCAAAAACCGCCGATTGGGCATATTGAAACTCGATTAAAGGCAATTGCGGCATATTGCCCACCATGCCACTGGCAATCACATAACATTCATTTTCAATGGCGCGGGCCTGGGCACAAAACCGCACCCGGTTGTTGCCATGGATCGTATCGGTTTGGAACGGCACAAAAAGTAGTCTGGCACCTTGCAAAGCGAGTTTGCGGGCTGCTTCCGGAAATTCCACATCATAACATATAAGAATACCGATAGGGCCGCAATCTGTTTCAAAAACATCAATCGCATCGCCAGCGGTAAGTTGCCAACTCCGTTCGAACGGTGTCAGGTGCGTTTTGGCATACTGATCCAAACGACCATCGCGGTGACAGAGATAACTGATGTTGAAAAGCGCGTCCTGTTCTATCACAGGCATACTTCCGGCAATAATATTCACCTGAAATTGCTGTGCCCATTCCTGAAAAGCCCGTTTGAGACGCTCGGAAAATGAAGCAACATAATGCAACATTTGCAAATCGCTGCCCGCATTGGCTCGATTGGCCAAACAAAGGCTGAAATACTCGGGAAACAGTATAAAATCGGGTTTATAGGCACTTAAAGCGCGAATGTTTCCTAAAATTTCGCTGCAAAAGGCCTCAAAATGTTCAAAAACCTTGGCCTCCCATTGCACTACACCTACTCGAATATACGTTTGCATTGGATGTATTTTTATGCAAAGAAACCAAAGTGGCCCTGAATTACGATGGACTTTATGTAAAAGTTACATCCCCTTTTTGAATCCTTCATACGAGAATAAGCGTTTTTTCTGAACTTTGCGCACCAACCCCGCTCTTAAAATATAACATCACTGTGAGATATCCTGCTTTATTACTGATTGTGGCAACCTTGGTTTCGTTGAGTGCCAATCGGAATTTTCGATATAATTTTTCGCACGCCCTTGATTTTAAAGAATCGGCATGGGTCGATTCTGTGTATAATAGCATGCCGGACACCCTCCGCATTGCGCAACTAATGACCATCCGGGCAACCGATGAACGCAGCCCAAAATACGAGCAAGAAGTTGAAGGATTGGTGAAACGCTATCAAGTGGGTGGCATTTGCCTGTTTCAGGGCAGTCCTGAAATGCTGGCCGAGTTGACCAACCGTTGTCAGGCAGCCAGCAGTGTACCCTTAATGGTATCGATTGATGCCGAATGGGGCCTGGGCATGCGGTTGAAAGAAACGACCATTGCCTATCCCAAACAATTAATGCTCGGCGCCATTCAGGACAATTACCTGGTGTATGAATTCGGTGCAGAAGTGGGGCGTCAATGCAAGCGCATGGGCATTCACCTCAATTTTGCTCCGGTAGCAGATATTAACAACAACCCGGAAAATCCGGTGATCAACGACCGCTCTTTTGGTGAAGACCGCAGCAACGTGACCGCCAAATGCATCGAATATATGCGGGGCATGCAGGCGGCCGGTATTATGGCCTGTGCCAAACATTTTCCGGGCCACGGCGATACCAATACCGATTCGCATTTGGATTTACCCGTCATTGCACATAACCTGCAACGCCTCGACAGCCTCGAATTATATCCTTTTCGTGCGATGGCCCGCAGCGGAATCGGCTCTTTTATGGTCGCCCACCTGAATATTCCGGCGCTTGATAACCGACCAAACCGGCCGACAACTTTAAGTCGGGCAGCCATTTACGACCTTTTGCGTACTAAAATGGGGTACGACGGACTGATTGTGACCGATGCCATGGAAATGCAGGGGGTTGCCAAGTATTTTGCCCCTGGATTCGCGGAGGTAGAAGCCTTGAAAGCGGGCAATGATGTCATCCTGCTGCCTGGCGATGTGGGTGCTGCCATCAAAGCCGTGCAAAATGCCCTGAATACAGGCGAATATGCACGGGCAGAGTTTGAAATGAGTGTAAAACGCGTGTTGCGTGCTAAATACCGCCTTGGACTTACCACGCCACAGCGGGTAGATTTGAACAACCTGCGCCAGGACTTAAACCGTCCCCAGGCCCAATTGCTCAAACGAAAATTGATTGAAAACGCCCTCACCCTGGTGCGGGACGCACAAAATCTCGTGGGTTTTGATAGCTTGGAACATTACAATTTCGCTACCTTGGCATTGGGCGACACGAATCAGACTGTTTTTCAAACAACCTGCGGGTATTATGCGCCCATGACGCATTTTAATGCCCCTAAAATCATCGATTCGCTGCGAAATGCCCAATTAATTGAACAATTGCGGCCGTTTAACGTCATTTTGCTGAGTTTGCATCAAATGCGTTCCAGATCAGCTGACAATTTTGGCATCACCACCGAAGAGGTATTGTTGATTCAGCAATTGTGCAAGCAACATACAGTTGTGCTTACGGTTTTTGGCAATCCGTACAGTTTGAAATACTTCAATGATCCGCAAGTATTGTTGCAAGCGTACAACGAAGACCCCATGACCCAACGGGTGGCCGCGCAAGGCTTGTTTGGCGCCTTAGATTTTAAAGGTAAATTGCCCATCAGTGCATCTTTATCTGCTTATTTTGGTCAAGGTATCCGCACCCAATTTCCTGAAAAACGCCTTGCTTATGACATTCCAGAATCGGTGGGCATGCACAGCGATACCCTCGCTCAGATGGACGCGCTGGTGCAGGAAATGATCGCAGCTGGCGCAGCACCCGGTTGTCAGATTGTAGTTGCTCGAAACAACCGCGTAATTTGGCAAAAATCGTACGGCAATTTCACCTACGAACCGACCACCCCGGTGCGCAACGATCATTTGTACGATATTGCCTCTGTGACCAAAATTGCCGCCACCACCTTGTGCGCGATGCAATTGTACGATGCCGGAAAAATTAAACTAGACACTGAAATCGGCAAATACCTGCCAGAATTGGCAAATACCAACAAAGAAAAACTCAAATTACGGGATATATTAGCCCACCATGCTCGTTTGCAGCCCTGGATTCCGTTTTACCAGAAAACCCTGGAAAACGGCCTGCCCAATGCCCATATTTACCACCGACAGTTAGATGCAGATTCGCAAATTCCAGTAGCGCCTGATATGTACATGGACAACAATTGGGTGGATACGGTGTGGAATTCTATCTTTTTGTCGCCCTTACGCAGCGAAAAAGGCTATAAATACTCCGACCTCGGGCTATACCTCACCGCGCGAACGATTGAACGGGTGAGTAACCAAAAATTAGACGATTATGCCGAACAGCAGTTTTATAAACCGTTGGGATTGCGGGCTACGTTCAATCCCTGGCAACTCGGATTGAGTGCCCAATGTGTTCCGACCGAGGAAGACCGGTATTTTCGGCAGCAACGGATACAGGGGTATGTACACGATATGGGTGCTGCCATGTTGGGGGGCGTAAGCGGGCATGCCGGCTTATTTAGCAATGCCAATGACCTGGCCAAAATTTTCCAGCTGTTTCTGAATGGCGGCTCTTATTTCGGGAAACAGTACATCCGGCCCGAAACCGTCAATGCCTGGACCATCCGCTATCCTGGAAGCACCCGCCGCGGCATTGCTTTTGATATGAAAGAACTCGATCCGAAAGCGACGGGCAATATGAGTGAAAAAGCCGGGCCCAATACGTTCGGGCATACCGGGTTTACCGGAATTTGTGCCTGGGCCGACCCCGATCAAAACCTGATTTTTATTTTTTGTTCCAACCGGACTTACCCGACCATGGAAAACAACAAATTGATTTCGGGAAATTACCGGCCACGCTTACAAAGCATTATTTATCAAGCAATTAAAAAATAAACATACAACAAAAACACCCGCCATGTCCACCACCGAACATCAGCATGATTCGATTAAACAAGTAGACCTGGATGCTGTAGCCCAGGAAAACATTCAACGCGAAAAGGCCGCCAAAGACCGTATTACGAGCGACTGGCTGCCGCGTTACACCGGCATGGCCTTGCAGGAATTTGGCAAGTATATCCTGCTGGTCAACTTTAGCGGCTATGTAAAAATGTTTGCCGAAAAACATCAGGTTCCTGTTTCCGGGCTTGAACGTCCGATGCAAGCCGCCACGGCCGAAAACATAACCATCATCAATTTCGGGATCGGTAGCCCCAATGCAGGCTTGATCATCGATTTGTTGGAAGCCATACAGCCGCATGCGGTGTTGTTTTTAGGTAAATGCGGTGGACTAAAAACGGGTAAAAACAACACTGGAGACCTGATTTTACCCATTGCTGCCATCCGGGGCGAAGGTACCAGCAATGACTATTTGCCGCCGGAAGTGCCCGCTTTACCTGCATTTGCCCTGCAAAAGGCCGTTTCAACCACCATTCGCGACTATGAACAGGACTACTGGACGGGCGTTGTGTACACCACCAACAAGCGGGTGTGGGAGCATCGGGAAGATTTCAAACAACGCCTGCGCGACCTGCGTTGTATTGCGATTGATATGGAAACAGCCACCATTTTTGTGGCCGCATTTAAAAATAAAATTCCTGCCGGCGCGCTCCTGCTCGTGAGCGATATGCCCATGACCACCGAAGGCATCAAAACCCAGGAAAGCGATAAAGCCGTTACTGCACAATTTGCAGATACCCACCTCAACAT
>CAIVGO010000102.1 GCA_903905445.1 uncultured Bacteroidota bacterium | reverse complement strand
TTCCGCGTACCGAACGCAAATATTGGAGTTTGTACGGGGGGCCAAACGCGGCCTCATGAAAGGTTTCCGGGCCATGAACGGCAGCAGTAAAGTCGCCGAAGCGGTACTGTAGCTTGGCGGCTTGCCCGCCATCCTCGCAAGCGGCCCCCAGGGCGCAAGCCCGGTATAAAGGGCGCAAGCCCGACAAATAAAGGCATAAGCCCGCCAAATCACCCAACAAAGCCGTATACATACCCAATCACCCCATCCGAACCCGCACCCAATGCACATCCTTCTAAAAAATACAGGCAAACGCTTCCGGTTCGATTGGATTTTTAGAAACCTGGATTTCAAGTTTCAATCCGGAGAACGTTACGCCATCCTCGGACCCAATGGCTCGGGAAAATCCACCCTGCTGAAGGTACTTTCCGGCCACCTGACGCCCTCAAAGGGGAGCATCGAGTTTTATACAAGCCCCGATCAGCCCATTGCGCCCGAGTATTTGTATCGCAGCGTGAGTTATGCTGCGCCCTACATTGAACTGATTGAAGAGTACACCCTGGAGGAGGCCTTGCAATTCCACACCCGCCTGCAACCCATGCAAAACGGCATCGACGCGCAGCGTTTGCAAGATATTTTAGCCCTCCCCCGCGCACGCGGAAAGGAAATTCGCTTTTTCTCGTCGGGCATGAAACAACGCCTGAAGCTGGCCCTGGCCATTTGCGCCAATACACCCTTGCTCCTGCTGGATGAACCTGCCACCAACCTGGATACCCAGGGCGTTGCCTGGTACAAAGATTTGATTGCAACCTATGCCGCCGACCGTTTGGTGGTCATTGCCTCCAATGATCCACACGATGCGGCATTTTGTGGCACGCATTTGTCGGTAGTTGATTATAAATAATGGCCATCTCGAATTTAAATAGGATTACAGGAGGATTAAGTCATTACACGTTATTTGGGTAGCCTTGGGATCTTCTGTTTATTTTATTGAAGATTTTTTTGTTAGAAAATCGTGGCAATGCGTAATCCCTACTGTCGGGGCGACTTTTTCAGTCACCCCGACAGTAGGGATTACAGGATTAGGCGTAATGATGCGTGCATTTACGCGCGATTTTTTAATTAGTGAGATTTTATCAAGGATTTGTGGTAGTGTGTAAATTGTATTGGCGGGGTGACTGAAAAAGTCGCCCCGTCAATACAATTTATGCATTTACATGGGACTAAAGGAGGCTTCAGAAGTTATGCTTGATTTGGGTAGCCTTGGTATCTTCTTTTCGTATTAATAAGGACTATTTTGCCGAGTATTGGTGGTAATGGATAAAAAATCCCGAATTTTGGGTTTCACCAAAATTCGGGATGACGCATGTTCCTACCGCAACAAGTTATTAAGGTACCACCACTTTTTGGGTTTGTACCACACCATTTACCTGCAACGTGATGCAATACAAGCCGGAAGGCAAATTGGCAGCATTCCAATCCAGGATATGTTCACCAGCCATCGCCTGTTCGTAATTGGCGAGGTTTTGCATCAATTGTCCATGCAGGTTCCATAGTTGTACACTTACCGCCCCGGTTTCGGCCAAGGTAAAGCCGATTTTGGCTGGACCGTTTACGGGATTGGGTGAAACGGGGTACAATTTCGTCTGACTGAAATGAAACAAGTTATTCGTAGCAGTCGTATTGCCGTCTAAAACCAGGTTTTCATCGCCCGTTTGATAGGGCAACCAAAGCAGCGGCAAGTAATACATTTCATCCGTGGTGCTTTCTCCCCAGGTCGTTAGTTTGGGGGGATTGTTGGGGTTGAACGGATTGTTCGTGGTGTTATCGTAGGTGGCGTAGGCGTGGATAACCGTGTTTTTAGGCAGCTTTTGCAGTTTTTTGAAGTGGTAAGTGCCTTGCCAGTTGAAATCCCAGTCTTCAATATGGATGAGCGGAATGGTGTCATTTTGAGGCGTAACGGCAAAAACACGCCAGTTTTTCCCCAATTTATGACAGTGCGGGGCGATTCCAAGCAAGCTCACGTCAAAAGGGGCTTTAAACGTACCATGAAACTCCTTCACGGAGTTGGCAGGCATAATAAAAGGCCCATTCACCAGGTTTGGGGGCAACATAATATAGGAATTCACAAATCGGGTGGCGGGCTGATCGGCAAAAAACAGGTTAAAAGTCGACGAATCTGGTTCATCTACAGCGGTAGGTGCGTAATGTATTTGTACGACCAAATCACTGCCTTTCGGCAAACGCTGGGCCATGCCGTTGGTGAATACATTGGGGCGCGCACCCGGCACATAACCCGGCAATTGGTCGCCGAGGTCGGTTTGTCCGCCGCCGACACCTTGTCCGGGCACGTACCCATATTCGGGCGTTTGCGCATCCAAAGCCGCTGCCGAGCCTGAAGTATCTGCCCAAACCAGCGCATGGTGCACCACTTTGGTATTACCGGGCCGCATTTCCAGCGCCACCAGGTCTTTCGTTTGGGTCAGGCCTGTAGGCAACACAAAATAGCGGTATTCATCATAATTGGTACCCTTGTGGAGGTGGGTTTGGGCAAAAGAAAGTACCAGATCGGGTGTGCCTACCTGCGAGCCGCTGGGGAAAACAGGAGTAGGTGGTGCTAAAGCGGGATCGCCTTCCGGACTTCCGCCTTCCACCCAGGATTTAATGGTGGCAATTTCATTGTCTGACAAATAGTTTTCGCCCAGGTAATCGACGCCAAATTTGGAATCGGCCTTCCAGGGCGGCATGTACCGGATTTCGGTAACGTATTGCATCATATTGGACCAGCTTGCAGCCTCATCGTAATTGGTGAGTGAAAACGGACCAATTTCGCCCGGACGGTGGCAGGTAGTGCAATGGTTGAACACAATGGGCGCGACATGCTCGCTCCAGGTGATGGTTTGCGATTGGCCTATGCAGGGGAAAAGCAGGCAGGCCACGACAAAGACAGGGAATAATGTTTTTTTCATCATATTTTAGTTTAAAAAACAGCCAATAGCAGTGGTTTTAGGGATCGGAACCGGTTTGTTGTTGCGGATACAATACAGCGCTGCTTCCAGTTCGTGGGAAGTAACCACTTGTCTACGTTGACCAACCCGCTCGTACAAATTATTGATACGGCCTTGATATACAATGGTTTGGCGCGTTTCGTTGTACACGACG
>CAIVGO010000101.1 GCA_903905445.1 uncultured Bacteroidota bacterium | reverse complement strand
TTGCGGGGCGGATTTAAAAACGAAATCAGTCGTTTGCGCGGCGAGCTCATCCATTTTGCCAGCATGGTGGAACTGGAACTCGATTTTTCGGAGGAAGACGTGCAATTTGCCGATCGCCATGCCTTACGCGCGCTGGTGCAAGAGATTCGGCGGCATACCCAGGCCTTGATCGCGTCCTTTCAGTTGGGCAATGTGCTCAAAACAGGCGTCACCACGGTCATTGCAGGGCGGCCCAACGCGGGCAAAAGCACTTTGCTGAATGCCCTGCTTAACGAAGAACGCGCCATTGTGAGCGCGATTGCTGGCACCACCCGCGATACCATTGAAGAAGTGCTGAACATCCACGGCGTACAATTTCGCCTCATCGACACGGCCGGGATTCGGGAAGCGCAAGACCAAATCGAGGCCATTGGTGTACAGCGCACGATGGAGAAAATACAAGACGCGGCCGTGTTGGTGTATGTATGGGACATTACCACCATGACCCTGCAGGAGGTGTACGCGGATTTGGATAAACTCATTCCGGCGCTGAACGCCAGCGGCACGGACAACCCCGTGGAAGCGCCGCAGGGACTGTTGATTGTGTGCAATAAAATGGACCACAACCCGTATTTTCAAACCGACTGGTTGTTGCACCCTGAGGCACCCGAAGTGCATCCGTATTTGTTGGACGAAGGTACAAAAGGCGTTTCTGCTCCGGCATTTATGGCGGGTTTGGCCGACGCAATCATCCCCATTTCGGCCAAAAACCAGCAAAATATTGAATATTTTAAGGAAAAACTCTTCGAAATGGTGGCAGGCGGTGGCATCCGTACCGACCAGACCATCGTGACCAACGCCCGGCATTATGCGGCTTTACGCGCCGCCGATGGGGCCTTGGAAGATGTCTTGATCGGCTTAGATACCGGCATTACCGGCGATTTTGTGGCCCAGGATATTCGAAGGGCTTTGGCGTTTTTGGGGGAGATTACGGGTGAGATTGGGGTGGAGGATTTGTTGGGGGAGATCTTTGGGAAGTTTTGTATTGGAAAGTAATATTGTCTGAACGGGGATTTGGGGGGATTTTGGGATGGTTGGATTTTTCACGGGTACACATTGTCTGAACCTGGATTTGGGGGGATTTTGGGATGTTGGGATTTTTCACGCGTACACATTGTCTGAACCTGGATTTGGGGGGATTTTGGGATGTTGGGATTTTTCACGCGTACACATTGTCTGAACCTGGATTGGGGGGGATGTTGGGATGGTTGGATGTGTTACAATTAATGATCTCAAAAATCCTAAAATCCAAACATCCCCCCAAATCCAGGTTCAGACAATTAATGATCTCAAAAATCCTTAAATCCTAAAATCCACCCAAATCCAGGTTCAGACAATTAATGAACGCAAAAATCCTAAAATCCACCCAAATCCAGGTTCAAACGTTTGGTTTTACGAAATACAACCGCCAACGGAAGCACCATAGTTGAAGTTCGCATGGAAGGCAAATTGGACTTCATCTTATTTCACCTTATTTATTTGTATGATAGGTAAAATGCGTTGCGTCCAGCAAATGGTCATACGCTGTATTTTTATAAAAATTGAGTGCTTCCAAATCATCTGCTTCTGCCTGTACAAAAGCATCCTCAAAACCGTTTTGCTGGCAATACGCAACCAAATGACGCATAAGCAGCTTTCCAGCACCTCTTCTTTGGTACTCAGGCGAAACCCCAACATCATACACGTAAGCGGTTGGCTTTTCCGAATAATATCGATGTAACACATAGACGGTCAGTCCGCCTATGACTTGTCCATTTATCTTTACGACAAACACTAAAAAGTCAGGGTTTGCAATAAGGCTATTTAAATATTTTTTATTGGGCATTTCCAAATCAGGCATCTCAAAAACAAGCGAAAAAACCCGAATCAATGCTATAAAGTCATTGACATTTTGTGGGGTGAGTTTTTGGATTTCCATTTTCAAGTTATTGGTGTTTTTGTGGTAAATATATCTCAACCCTGCTACATAAGAATCTGATTTAAAATCAAAAATTTCTCATTCCAACCAATTGACTTACAGCGCTTTTCACATCTTTGTTCAAGAGAATATTTTTTTTGAGGTAATTGATTTTAGCGCGTACACATTGTCTGAACCTGGATTTGGGGGGATTTTTGGATTTATGGATGGTTGGGGTAATTGATTTTAGCGCGTACAAATTGTCTGAACCAGGATTTGGGGGGATTTATGGATTTATGGATGGTTGAGCTCATGAATTGGATGCACATCCAAAAATCTTAAAATCCCCCCAAATCCCGGTTCAGACAATGTGTACCCGTGTAAAAAATCAAAAAATCAACCCAAAGCCCCATCCAGATAATTAATGATCTCAAAAATCCTAAAATCCTAAAATCCCCCCAAATCCCGGTTCAGACAATTAGTGCGCACAAAAATCCAAACATCCCCCCAAATCCAGGTTCAGACAATGTGTACGCGTGAAAAATCCTAACATCCCCAAATCCCCCCAAATCCAGGTTGAGACAATGTGTACCCGTGCAAAAATCCTAAAATCAAATAATCCACCCAAATCCAGGTTCAAACAATGTGTACACTCAAAAATCCACTAAAACCCCTACCAACCGCAAATCTTCCCAAAATCCACCATAAGACTTCACCACCACGCCCGGCTCTACTACTTGCACCACACCCAACATCGCCAAAGGGGCAAAGGCCATCGCCATCCGATGATCGCCATAGGTCGCAAATTGTGGCGGATCTGTCCATTTTGCCTGGTCGGATACCATATAATAGGTTTTTTCCGGGTGTTTTTTGGAAAAACGCGCGGGCAATTTGCTAAAACTGCTACCCACTTTGGCCAATTCGGCCTTTAAAGCCGCAATCCGGTCGGTTTCTTTGATCGACAAGGTTTCCAGTCCGGTAAAAACGCCTTGCACACCTAAGCCCGCACATACGACCGCGAGGGTTTGAGCAATGTCCGGACATTCTATAAAATCCCATTCGAAGATCGGGCGAGGCGCTTTGCCATTTTTACTTAATCGAATGCCATTTGCCTCGAATTCAGTATGCACCCCAAAAGCCTCCATCATGTTGGGCAATACCGCGTCGCCCTGCCAACTATTGGCCAATAAACCTTCTAATTTCAAATCGACTTCCTCGGCAAAGGCCGCAAAAGCATACCAATACGAGGCGGCCGACCAATCGGCTTCTACCACAAAATTGCGGGTTTGGTATCCGCCCGGCGCAATGCGTACCGATTCCCCCTCCCAAACCACTTCCGCGCCAAAATAACGCATCAATTGCAAAGTCATCTCCAAATAAGGCCGCGAAACCAATCGACCTTCCGGGACCAATTCCAGGCCTTCCGGCAAATACGGACCGATCATGGCCAAGGCCGACAAAAACTGGCTGCTCACATCGGCCGGAATGGAAATGCGGTATTGGCCGGTGTGCTGCAAGGCGCCTATGCGCAAAGGTGGGTAACCCGCTTTTTCCAAAAACTGTATGTCGGCCCCGAGCGCGCGCAAGGCCTCCACCAGCGCACCAATGGGCCGCTCCCGCATACGCGCGGAACCCGTGAGCACTTGCGTACCCGGCTGCAAGGCCAAATAGGCGGTCATAAACCGGAAGGTAGTGCCCGCATCGCCCGCATCATATTCATTTTCAGTCTGTTGTAGCAGGCGATACAAGGTGCGGGTATCCTTGGAATCCGAAAGCCCGGGCCCGCCAAGTGCCTGTCCACTGAGTGCCTGCACGATCAAAGCGCGGTTGCTGATGCTTTTGGAGCCGTCCAAACGAAGGGTGCCCCGCAGCGTTTTATCTGGCTTGGAGAGGGTAATGATGTCCATAAATGGGTGTTTTTAACGCCGATTTTTTAATTCGACAAAAAAGCGGTTGAGTTCTTCGATGCCGTAAAACAACACTTCCCGCGGCTTGGAACCATCAGCAGGCCCCACAATACCGAGGGCTTCCAATTGGTCCATGATCCGCCCGGCTCGGTTGTAGCCCAATTTCATACGGCGCTGAATCATGCTGGTGGATCCATGCTGGGTTTCTACGACCAAGCGACCCGCGTCTTCGAGCATATCGTCCATATCGGCCAGGCGGAATTCCTTGGCGCCGCTGCTGCCCCCTGCATCGCCATCGGGATGAAACTCGGGCAGGAAAAACGGCTCGGCAAAACCCTGCTGGTTGGAAATGTACTCGATCACGCGCTCTACCTCGGGGGTATCCACAAACGCACTTTGCAAACGTACAATATCGCCGCCCACCGAAAGCAGCATGTCGCCCCGACCGGTTAATTGCTCGGCGCCACCGGCATCCAAAATGGTGCGTGAATCGACTTTCGAGGCCACTTTGAAGGCTATCCGCGCGGGGAAGTTGGCCTTGATCACGCCGGTAATGATGTTCACCGACGGACGTTGGGTGGCGATGATCAAATGGATGCCCACCGCACGCGCCAGCTGTGCCAAACGGCCAATGGGTAATTCGATTTCCTTACCGGCCGTCATGATCAAATCGGCAAACTCGTCGATGATGAGCACGATATACGGCAAAAACACGTGGCCTTTGTTCGGATTGAGGCGGCGGCCCACAAATTTGTCGTTGTATTCGGTAATGTTGCGCACTTCGGCCTTTTTGAGCAGGTCGTAGCGCGTTTCCATTTCAATAATTAAGGAATTGAGCGTGTGCACCACTTTGGTCGTATCCGTTACGATCGGCTCCATTTGGTCGGGCAGGAAACCTAAAAAGTGGTTTTCCAGGCGCGCATACGGGAACAATTCTACCTTTTTCGGGTCGATCAGGATCAGTTTTACCTGCGAAGGGTGCTTTTTATACAGCAAGGACATCAATACCACGTTGATACCCACCGATTTACCCTGACCCGTGGCACCCGCGATGAGCAAGTGGGGCATTTTGGTCAAATCGGCCACAAACACCTCATTTTGAATGGTTTTACCCAACACAATGGGCAGGTCCATCTTGGCGCGTTTGAAGCGTTCGTCCATCAACACCTCGCGCATACCCACGATCTGGCGCTTTTTATTTGGCACCTCAATACCAATGGTGCCTTTACCCGGCATGGGCGCGATGATACGAATACCCAGGGCCGAAAGGCTCAGGGCGATGTCATCTTCCAGGTTTTTAATCTTAGAAATCCGAATCCCTTTAGCCGGGATGATTTCGTACAACGTTACGGTTGGACCAATGGTCGCGCGTATTTTTTCAATTTCAATTTTGAAGTTGAAAAGAGTCTGAATAATCAGATTTTTATTGGTTTCGAGCTCTTCCCGGTCAATTTCGAGGGTTTGGTCGGGATATTCTACCAGCAACTGGGTGTGCGGAAACTCGTAATGCGACAGTTCCAGCGTTGGGTCGTAGGGCTCGGAGAGGTTCGGATTGTCTTCCTGCACGGCCACCACGGGTGGTTTGTAGGCCATGGCGTCTTCCGGGGAAGTGATGGGCGGTGGCGTTACAGGTACGATGATTTCTAGGTCATCGCCGCCTGGCTGCAGGGCTTCCCGTTTGGCGGGTGGCTCGGCGAACAGGGCGCTTTTTTGCGACAAATCGAAGGCCAATTGTGCGGCGGTGGGTACTGCTGGCGGCGGCGCAAGTGTTTCTTTATCAATCGCGGAGGGCGACGGTACGGCATCCATTGGGGGAGGGACCGGGTCCATTTTCGTGCGTACTACCGGAGGCGGTGGTGGTGGCGGCACCTTGCTTCTTTTGGCAAAATTGCCCGAAAGCAGGTCGTTCCAGGCCTGTTTGGTTTCATCCAGTACCGATTGCCAGGTATATTCTTCGAGGTTGGGGTTGTTGCTCCACACAAAAGTAGCCACGAGGGCAAACAGCATCAGGGCAAGGGTGCCGATGATGCCGAGGAAATTTTGTACGTAATTGCTGATAGACTTGCCAAATTCGCCGCCCCAGGGAAATTCCAGCGTTTGGAAAAAGAAAGAAGCTACGATGGACACAATGACCAT
>CAIVGO010000100.1 GCA_903905445.1 uncultured Bacteroidota bacterium | reverse complement strand
GCGCGCGCCTGCCCGTACACCGCGCTGCTGTCGAGCACATTAGGCAACATCGCCGCAGGCACTTCCAAAGCCGCACACAGTTCCGCATCCCATTCCAGGCGGTGGATGTTGTACAGCATGGTCCGGGAAGCATTGGTATAGTCGGTGGCATGTACTTTGCCTTCCGTGAGGTTCCACAAAAGCCAGGTATCAATGGTGCCAAACAACAAATGCCCGGCTTCCGCGTCTGCACGTGCGCCCGGCGTGTGATCCAACAGCCATTTTATTTTAGAGCCCGAAAAATAGGCATCAATTACCAATCCCGTTTTTTCGCGCACAGCAGGTTCAAACCCGCGGCGCTTCAAATCCTCGCAAATATCCATGGTTTGCCGACTCTGCCAAACAATGGCCGGGTGGATGGGTTTGCCGGTGCGCTGGTCCCATACCACGGTCGTTTCACGCTGGTTCGTAATCCCAATGGCATCAATATCCGAGGCATTTACTTCCCGCAGCACCTTGCGCACCACTTGTTGCACCGATTCCCAAATTTCCAGCGCATCGTGCTCTACCCAGCCTGGCTGTGGGAAAAATTGCGTAAACTCCTGTTGTGCCGAGGCAATACCATTGCCTTTTTTGTCAAAAACAATGGCCCGACTGCTGGTCGTGCCCTGGTCAATCGCGAGGATATATTTGCCCATAAAATTGGTCTTGAATTCTATACTTCGCGCTGTATCGTTTTGCACAAGGCCTTCGGCCTAAAACATTGACAATCAGCGCTCAGCATGACAATGAATGCTGCCTTTCAGGCGGCGTTTAGTATAATTAAGGTAAAAACGTTTTGTACACCAAAGCGCCGCAAATTCCCCCGGCAATAGGCGCAAGCACCGGAATCCAGGCATACCCCCAGTCGGAGCCGCCTTTTCCCGGTATGGGCAACAAGGCATGCACCAATCGCGGACCCAAATCGCGGGCCGGATTAATCGCATAACCCGTCGTACCACCCAACGAATGCCCGATGGCCAATACCAGCGCACCCACGACCAATGGCTTGAGGCCATCGGCAAAATTCGTGGCGCCCAAGGCCATCAAGCCAAACAGTAAAACAAATGTGCCCAGAAATTCGCTGATAAAATTACTCGTTGTATGCCGAATGGCTGGCGCCGTACAAAATACGGCCAACTTCGCCCCGGGATCTTCGGTGCGTGCCCAATGGGGCAAATAATGCAAATACACCAACACCGCACCCACCATCGCACCCAATAGTTGCGCCAGTAAGTAAACCGGCACCAACGCCCAATCCAACGCACCCGTCGCCGCCAGCCCCAGCGTAACCGCCGGATTCAAATGCGCCCCACTAATACGCCCCACCGCAAATACCGCAAAGGTGACAGCCAGCGCCCAGCCAATGGTAATCACCAACCAACCGCTGTTTTCGTTTTTGGTGCCCTTGAGCACCACCCCACCTACTACACCATTTCCTAAGAGGATTAGTAAGGCGGTACCTATGAATTCGCTTTGGAACATTTATTTTTAGTGATGAGTGATGAGTGATGAGTGATGTGTGATGAGTGATGAGTGATGAGTGATGAGTTGATCAAAAAATCACAATATCATTTATAAAATATCTTTAAAAGCATAAAAACCTCTGTTTTAAAGAGATTACACACCTGAAACACCCAATTTAATCACTCATCACTCATCACTAAAACACTCCTCACTAAACTACATCCACTTCACCGCAAAACGGTTAAATTCCCGTTTCATCTCCTGGTACAACTCAACAAAACGCTCCATGTCTTCGCGCAACCGGGTATGGTCGGTAAAATGCACGTGGTCAATGGCAATCGGATGACTTTCGGCGTAGTCTACCAGATGCGCCTCGTGTTTTTTGATCCGGTGTTTCAGTTCGCTGAGGTGCTCGCGCTGTAAATCGAAGCGGTTTTGAAAAGATTCAACGCCTGCAACGGCTTCATGATTGGTGTTTTTGGAAACAATTTCCTTCAAACGACCTTCCAAAATTTCCACTTCTTCTTTGTAAAAAGCCAATTCATTGCGCCACAAATTGTGCTCATAGTGGAGATCGGACAAATAAACATACTTTTCGCTATTCGAAGCTGCCATGGTGTTCTTTTTTTATTGGTTAAGAATGATTTTTCTCCTGCAATGGTACTTGTAATAAAACCAAGCCTCGTATGATCTGGATCAGGAGTGGAAGTGACTCCTGTCTTGCGCACCGATAGCATGCGTTTTAAATTGAGCAATTAATGTACGATAAGCGGCTATTTCCTGCCCTTGTTTTTCGATAGACCAGCCTAATTCAATACCCAATAGTTCGGCAGCTTTTTCAATAACGGCCTCCGTAGCATCCCAATCGATGATCTCCAGGCGCAGACGCCGGGCCAGCGCATCCCGCAAGGTACAAGCCATTTCAAAACGCGCACTGTACACCAATTCGCCGCACAAATATGGATAATCTGGATGTAATCGCTGTATAAATACACTAGATTCTTTACACAAAATCGCCACTTCCCGGGCTTGTCCACCATATTGTTGCGCAAAATGTCGACTTGTGGCCGCATCCAGGCCAAATTCGGCTTGTAACGCCTCCGCCAGGCCTTCGTGATAACCCGCAGCACCAGCCAGCAGATGATCCTGGGTGCGGCAAGCGGCATGCACGCCCAACAATTGACAAGCAGCATCGACCGCATCCCGGGCCATGAGGCGGTAAGTGGTCCATTTCCCGCCCAACAAACTAAGCAAACCTGAGGTGGCATCATATTCTACCTCATGGTCGCGCAAAAGGGATTGGGTTTTTCGGCCTGCATATAAAGCATCATTGTGCACTGCCGGTGCAGATTTCCCTACCAACGGGCGATACCCGCCGTAGCCCGCCCGTACTTGATCGGCCTGTAGGGGCGCCTGTATATACGGTTGAAGTGTTTCCAGTAAATACGCCAACTCATCGGCCTCCAGCATGGCCTCTTGTTCACTGTCTGGTACTTCTTCATCCGTGGTGCCCAATAAAAGCCGCCCTTCAAACGGAATCGCAAATACAACCCGGCCATCGGGTGTTTTAGGGATCAACAAGGCGGCAGAGGAGGATAAAACAGCACCGGGCAAAATCGCGTGCACCCCTTTGGATGGCCGAATACGCGGCGCTTGGGCAGGATTGGCCATTAACCGAATCTTGTCGGCTGCCGGACCCGTGCAATTCAGAAATTGTCGCGCGCGTACGTGTACAGGGGCGCCCATGCAATGGTCAATGGCCGTAAGACTAGACAGTTTATTTGCTGTATTATGCTCAAAACCAAGCACTTCTACATGATTCACCACTACCGCGCCTGCTTCAGCGGCACTTTGCACCAAAGCCAGTGCATACCGCGCATCATTCAGTTGCCCGTCGTAATAGAGTACAGCGCTGTGCAGTTTATCTGATAAAGTAGGAATAAGTTGCAGGGTTTCTTTTTTACTCAACCACCTGCTTGGGGGCAAAGTGTCTTTCCCGGAGGCAAACCACCCGTATAGTTTAAGTCCGATGGTAAAATACAACCCCTCAATCCAGCTAAACACCGGCGTAATCAAAGCCAGGGGATGTGCCAAATGGGGCGCATTGTGCAGCACAATATACCGCTCTTCCAGACCATGCCGCACCTGCCGCAGTTGAGAAAAATCGAATTTTTTAAAAGCCTGTTCGAGGTAACGCACCCCGCCATGGATCAATTTGGTGCTTTTAGAAGAGGTTTCGGCGGCAAAATCGGTCTTTTCAATCAGCGCGACTTTCAAGCCGCGCAACGCTGCATCCAGGGCGCACCCCGCGCCGGAAGCGCCGCCGCCAATGATGCAGAGGTCAAACTCCTCCGTTTGCAGACGTTCAAGATGGCTCGATCGGTTCATGGAGTAAAGATAGCAGGTTTGGTGTAAGATCTACACCAACTTTTCCGAAAAATGATGTGCTATAACCGGTAAACCAAATTTTATCCACCCCGTATGCCCCGAATCCCTTAATCTGTTCTAATTTTGACGCACACCTTTTTACCACTAAACAATTGAAACGATGGCCGCAATTTCTTATGTTCAGCTGAATCATGTCAGCATCATGGTCCCCGATTTGGATGCTGCATGTGCTTTTTTTACTGATTTCCTTGGCTTTAACCACTTACAAAACATTGGACCCATCTCGGCCAGTGATGATACCATCAATCGTGTATATGGTTTATCAGAAAATGCAGTAGGCCGCATGGCCATTTTAGAGCAGAATGGCCAGCGTATTCAATTGGAAACCTGGGAAAGCTGGGGGCAGCCCCTCAACCCATTGCGCGAAAGTTCGGTACCAGGCGTGCATATTTCAATCCGGGTAGCCGACCTGGATGCGGCGATCAATACCCTGTCTACGATCCCGCGCATGCGTTTTTTGGAGCGCAGTCCAAACGGATTTGTGTACTGTGCCACACCATACGGCTTTCAATTGCGTCTAGAAAGTGGAAATTATAACGCCTAAATGCACCAAAATGATAAAACGCACCTTGTTCCTACTCACTGCACTTGCCTTTGTTTGCTCCATGGATGCCCAGGATTTTTCAGGACAATACACCGGAACCTACAACAATGATCCCGTTGTGTTGCTGCTTTCTACTACGGCCGCTAATACCTATGCTGGCACCATGTCAGATGGCACCCTCAACTACCAGGTAAGCGCGACCGGTGCAGGAAATACATTGAAAGGAACTTGTACCGAGCCTACTTTAGGCATGAACCTCGACTTGACCGGCATTTTATCGGGCAATAACCTGCAGCTCTCCCTGAGCATTTTAGGCTCTACCATTCAAGTGGCACTGGTAAAAGCAGGCAGCCCAGCCACCACCAAACCTGCATCCAAACCCGCCGCTGCCGCAAAACCCCTTGCCGCCAATGCTAGCCACGACCCTGCTTTGGTCGGACGGTGGACCAAACAAACCAACTACAACAGCGGATACGGCCAGTCTGGCTCTATGTCGACCGAAGAACAGATGATTTTTTATGAAGATGGCCGCCTCGCAGATGGGGGCAGCCGTACAGTAACAAGCGGCTCTGATTGGAGCGGCTCGAATAGTTCGGAAGGCGCTGGCGTATTGCCGGGCGTGTTTTGGTATTCCAAACAACAACAAATTTATTTGGAAGTCACCGAAAACGGCAAAACCCAAACCGTACTCTTAGGCAAGTATTATATTGAAAACACCAACATGCTGATTACTGGCCAGAATGGCACGAAAATGTTGTTTTACAAAGGGTAAGTTGCCACACTACTGGACATTTTTGTTTCGCGCAGATGTTACACTGAAAAAGGGCAGATTTTACGCAGAAAAATCTGCGTAAAATCTGCGAAAATGCATCTGTGTTGCATCTGCGTGAAAAATGTCCAGTAGTGCGGTAAGTTGCAACAAATATTTGACCTCCGATTGAGGTCCGTGCCCTGCCTTTGAGATTCCAGGTATCTTTTTTAAGGAGATGGTTTTAAGGTAACGCGACCGACCTCGCCAGAGGTCGAACATTTGTAGAAAAGATACAATGCCCGATCCCGCTCACGACTTCGGAGAAGTCGAACATTTGTAGATCGAACATTTGTAGATCCAGCATTTGAAGGTTGATATAGCACAAAATCGGGACAAGCGCCTCCCAATTTCCATGTAAATGCCTAAAATGAGTCATCCCGAATCCTGGCTTTCACCAAAACTCGGGATGACTCATTTCAATTCCTGCTGTTTATGTTATGCCCCCAAATAACCTTTCAGCAATTTGCTGCGGCTGGTAGCACGTAATTTATTGATTGCTTTGTCTTTAATCTGGCGCACGCGCTCGCGGGTAAGGCCAAATTTGTCGCCAATATCTTCCAAAGACATCGGATGTTCCACCCCAATACCAAAGTACAATTTGATCACGTCGCACTGGCGATCGGTCAAAGTACCCAAAGAGCGCTCAATTTCGCGGCGCAAAGAGTCGGCATATTCCAGATGGGTATCGGTGCCCGGCATGGAGTTATTTTCCAATACATCCAGCAGCGAGTTGTCTTCGCCTTCCACAAACGGCGCATCCATCGATACGTGGCGTGCTGCAACACCGAGGGTCGTTTCTACTTCGTCGGTGGTGATTTCGAGCAGTTCGGCCAGCTCTTCCGGGCTTGGTTCGCGCTCATACGTTTGTTCGAGTTCAGAAAACGCTTTATTGATTTTATTGAGCGAGCCTACTTTGTTCAAGGGCAGGCGCACGATCCGGCTTTGTTCAGCCAATGCTTGCAAAATGCTTTGACGAATCCACCATACGGCATACGAAATGAACTTAAAACCACGGGTTTCGTCAAAACGTTGTGCCGCTTTGATCAAACCCAGGTTGCCCTCGTTGATCAAATCGGAAAGACTTAAACCCTGATTTTGGTATTGTTTTGCTACAGAAACAACGAAACGAAGGTTGGCTTTAGTCAGTTTTTCGAGTGCTATCTGGTCGCCTTGTTTGATGCGCTTGGCGAGATCTACTTCTTCTTCTGGAGTAAGGAGGTCCACCTTACCAATCTCCTGGAGATACTTTTCGAGCGACTGACTTTCGCGGTTGGTAATGGACTTCGTAATCTTTAGTTGCCTCATGTATGGACGGTCATTAAAATTTTGGCTGCAAAGGTACGACTTTCATCGCGCCTTTGTCAATATTTTTTCTATAAAAGCATTGCCGACCAACTATTTTTTGTGAAATAATTGGTCGGCTGTATATTAAACACCTGAAATTTAATTTTGTTCCCTCAAGGTAAAGGCCTTTTCCTTGGAATTTTATTCGCTCTGAATGCCTAAAACTACCGAATCACTATTTTTCTCATCGTGGTTTGGTCGTTGGTTCGCATCTGTATGAAGTAGGTACCAGGTGCAAAAGTGTCGGCATTGAAGAAATAATTCGCCTTACCTGCGCTGAACGTACCTTCAAATATGGTAGCCACCTGTTTTCCCAGGGCATCAAAGAGACAAATGCTGCCTTTTGCGCTTTTGTTGCTCATGACCGGGATGCAGGTGATGGCAGCGGCCGGATTCGGGAATACTTCCAACAAGGTGGTTGCGGGCACTTCTGCGGTTGCGCTCGTTTCTGTTACGCAAAACTTCCAATAACCCGCTGGTGCCGGCATCGGTCTGCGCTGTATTTTGCCGTTGTTGGCATTTGCTTCAACATAATAATACACCGTTGCGCCCGCATTTTGCTGTGGGATGTCGGCATTCCACACGTTGGCAGTATCACCCACCACTTTTACCATATCTACACTGTTCCAAGGCAAGGCAAGGTCGGTGGTGTACCAAACTTTTGCATTGTTGATGCCGGTGCGGTGCTGCAAGGTGGCATAAACCGGATAGGTATTCAACAGGGCATTATCGACACAACTCAGGGGTTGGTGTACGATGTGCAGGGGGGCTTCTACCCCAACCTCTTTGGTAATGCAATGGATCGCGCCCAAAGAAGGGATGATGCTGTTGCAATCAATGCCCACAATTTTATATCCTGGCAAGGCTGTTTCCCAAATACGCTGTGCGGTTGTGTCGTATTTTGTCTCGTAAAAAGGCACAATCACGGTTTTATTTACAAAAACGGCATTCGCGTAGGTACGATAATCGCCGCCATTGTCGGGATAAGCGCTGTTTTTCGGGGGCATCGGAATGCGGATTACTTTATAAGGTGTACCAAAAACCGTTTTATAATTGCTTAGCACGTACTGAATATTCGCCTCAATTTGTGGTCCATCGGCCACGCCTTCCGGGTATTCGCCGACCAACAAGGTTTCTTCATCCAGCAATTTCATGTGCATATCAATATGGTGGATCACATCGTAAGGCAGGGGCTCCATCTTTACATAGCGGTATATCCCCATAAAATCTTGCATAATTTGATTGATTTCCACCTCCGTTTGGCCGCTTGTGCCATAAGGATTGTTCGGTTCGTTTTCATTCACGATCAAACTGGAAGAAAAGGCCGTGTGCATACCGTCCGACATAAAATTCCCGCCCGTGTGCACCATTTCGTAAGGCGCTGCGCTGGTGGCATAAATTGGAATGTTCAGGTAGTCCGCAATTTTTTCCGGCACCGCATTGTCCAGCGGGCGGCTCGGGCGGTTATAAATCCAGTCGATGATGTACAACGAATCGACATCCTGCGCGTAAACAGAATTGGGGCCATAGTCGCGCACCCAAATGCTGTTATTGGGCGTTACCAGAAAGTCGACATTTGTGCTATAGTTTACCCCCATGCTGGTCAGGGTACTTTTAGCGCTGCTTACAGTAGCCTGGTCATTGCAACAAATAATCACTTTGCATTCCAGGCGGGCAGCCCGCACGATTTCACCGAGGATTGCCGATTGGCCGCGCCAGGTAATGACCAAAGCCTGCAATTCTTCCCATTCAGCCATGGCGCGCACGGGTTTGCCGGGTGGTGTGGTGATACTTCCAGATACAGGCGCTTGTTTGGGGGCGGTAAACTGCATATCCCATTGCTCTTGCGGGGTCAGAAAACGCGGAAGTTGCGGATCTGTTTGGGCAAAAACCTGGTGACAGAACAGACAAAGCAGGCAAAAGGTAAGGCGAAAATTCATGGATTCGATGTTTTTAAAAGCAAATATAAGGATAAAATAGACTTGTTGCGGTGGAAAGTAACCCGCTTAAATTTTAATAAAAAAAAGCGGCGTGCCATTGCACACCGCCAGAACAAAACCCATTCTATCGTATGAAGCAAAACTGTTATTCTAAATTCAATTCAAAACACGGTAGATATTAAACCGCAATCGGGAGTGCGTTCAAATCGCGGAACAGTATCTTTTTGCGGTTAAAATACAACACATTCGAACGTTTGAGTTGATTTAACACGGCAGTCACCATTTGTCGACTCGTACCGGTGAGGTCTGCAATATCCTGGTGGGTCATGTTGTGTTTCACCAGTGTTTCAAAGCCCACACGACGCCCTTGTTCCATGCCCATTTGGTGCAAAAACTCCAGGATTCTGCTTTTAGAATCTTTCAACACGACTTTTTCCAGCTGTGTTTCGGTGTAACGCAAACGTTCGCCGAGAAAATGCAGGAGCGATTGCGCAAAAGCAAAATTGGTTTTCATCACGTTCAACACCACGGATGCATCCATTTCCATCACTTCCACTTGGTCGTCCATGGCGTAGGCAAAATCGCGCCGTTGTAAATCGCCCGTAAGATACGACTCACCAAACAGGTTGCCCTGACGCACCACGTACTTGATAATGTCCTTCTTCTCGGCGTGGATGGCAATTTTTACAATCCCTTTCAACAAAAAGTACACCTTGCTCGACGTTTGAGCGGGTTTGTACAAAACCTGATGTTTACTGTAGGTTTGAACGATTGCGTGCCGTTGAAGAATAATGCGTTCTTCGGGGGTAAGCACTGCAAAGAGGGGGCTACTCTCCAGCACAAGTAAAGCAGTTTTTGTGTCCATGTTCGGCGTAGTTCGTGTTAATTCAAAAAGGTTAATCAGGTCGTCGTAGTTTGTAACGAAAAGACAATGGGCGACAGAAAATCCCCTATGGATTCAGCATTCTTTTTTTTTTGGCAAGAACGCGTCAATTCGTGCTTATTCCGACAAATTGTAGCGTTTTTGGAATTATATTTTGACTTATCCGTTTTAGCCAAATAAAAATACAGATAACGGATTTTAATTTAATGTTAATCCAAATTTAATTTTTTTAATCAAATGTTAATATTCAATGTAAAACCAGCATTCTTTCTTTGTGTTAAATTTGCTTTGCTTGCTTTACTTTACCTTCGCGGTGTAGGGGGTCTGCATATAACACCCTGCTTTCTTCGCATATGACCCATTTGAATGATCCTGCCGAGCAATCCTGGCTCACTGCACTCGCTGCTAGTGATGAAGCTGCGTTACGGCATATATTCGACCGTTATTATGCAACGTTGCTGGGCGATGTGGACAGAATCATTCCGGATGAAGATACCGCCAAAGACATTGTACAGGAAGTATTTGTGGAATTGTGGCGCAAACGCGCCGCGTTGGAGATCCATACTTCTTTGCGGGCTTATTTGCGGCGTGCGGCGGTGAATCGCGCGCTCAATTTTTTGAAATCGAAACAGCGTTTTCTCTTTTCTGAACAGGAGGACGGGCTCATCGCCGACCAAGACCCCATTGTTGAGGCACTGTTTCAATCCAGTTCAACGCCCGAAAATATGGAAGCGGCTTTGCATGAAGCGATTCGGAATTTGCCCGAAAAATGCCGCATCGTTTTTACCCTGAGTAAGTTTGAGCAAATGTCCCATCGAGAAATTGCTGCCCAACTTGATATTTCGGTAAAGACCATTGAAAACCAGATTACCAAAGCCATGAAAATGTTGCGCGTGTACATGATGGAATACCGCAATTTGTCGCAGATTGTCATTTTGTGGTTATATTGGTGGGGGCATCCATAGGGGAATCAACGCAAGCAATTGTCTAGTGGGCAACAAAAGACCAATTGAAATCGATCAAAAAACAAATAATAATGCACACACCCGACGATTTTATTCTGTTGATCAACAAATCACTTACCGGCGAAATTCAACCAGCCGAGCTTGATTTGTTGCGTAAATGGATTGCACAATCGCCAGAAAATCAGCAGATTGAGCAGGATTTTCGCCAAATTTGGTTACAAAGTAAACCCTTACAAAAAACATTTACTCCCAACCTGGATCAGGATTTTGCACAGGTAATGGGAAAAATTCGGGCAGAAGCGCAGCCTGTACGCAGGTCTTATTTATCCCCTATGCTGTTACGCATCGCCGCAGCCATGGTGTTGCTGCTTGCCAGCATGTATACCTGGAGCTTGTTTAACACCAATTCGGTGGCTCTGCAAACCGTTGTGGCGTTGCAGACCGAAAAACAATACCTGGAATTGCCGGATGGATCAAAAGTTTGGTTGCGGAAAAACGCCAAACTGCAATATCCTGCAAAATTTAGCGCAAAGGACCGTCAAGTAGAACTCGAAGGTGAAGCCTATTTTGAAGTAGCCCATGATCCGAAGCACCCTTTTAAAGTAATGGTGCACGGCGGCGGCATGATTGAGGTACTCGGTACATCGTTTGATGTAAATGTAACACCCCAGGCCGACGAACACGCCGTTTATGTACGCACCGGAAAAGTGCGCTACATGCCTGAAAACAACACGAAAAGCGTCCTGCTGCTGCCCGGTAACAAAGCAACCTACAGCCACGCTACCGCACAAATTCAGGTTAAGGATCAAGTTTCCGCGAATGAATTGTCCTGGCAAACAGGCGTACTGGAATTTGTAAACACCCCGCTTCACTTGGTTATTACAGATTTGCAGCAATATTTTAATGTAAAAATCACCCTGCAGAACACCGCCTTGCGCAACTGCTCCTTTACTGCCCCCATCACCAATCAATCGGTTGAAAAGGTATTGGAAGGACTTGCCGTGGTGTTTGATATGAAACTGGAAAAATCCGCACAAGGAACATTTATCCTTGCAGGAGGCTCTTGTAAATAAAGCTATTTACAGCAGCATTGCGGTTTTAACGTTTATTTTTTAAGAAGTACCTTAACTTGCGCCATTCTTTCCCAATCTATGGCAATGCGGGTTAAGGTATTTTTTATTTTACTCCTTCTGGGAGGCACACAAACTACTTGGGCGCAACAACTCACGCTTCCCGATGTAGATTTTGTTTGCTCAAATTGCCGCCCCGCTGATGCACTCGTACAATTGAGCCGCCAAACGGGCATTAACATCGCATTCAACGATCGCATTTTTGCCAATTGTCCGCCGATCAGCATCCAAGTTACCCAGGCTGTTTTTACCGATTTGCTCGATCGCATTGCGGCTTGCTCGAAGGCGAGTTACAAGGTGGATGGCAATCAGGTGTTGTTTTACCGAAAAAACAACCGATTGCCCGTGGGGGGATATATTGAGGACGCTGAAACGGGCGAACGATTAATTGGTGCCAGCATTCGATGGGTCTCGGAGCAAAAACTGGGCACTGCTTCCAACGAATTTGGCTTTTTTAGCATGAAAATCGAGGAAGGCGTACAAACGCTGTTGGTCAGTTACATTGGTTACCAGGCCCAAGCCGTAAATGTGCAGGTTGAAACTGCACAAATGATCAAGGTGCGTTTGCAACCCGACAACCGTTTGCCAGAAGTACTCGTACAAGGGCGCACCGGCGCAACCATCCGCGAACAGGTCATTGGCGCCCCGAAAGAACTGGCACTGGAAAACCTTAAGTTTTTGCCCATGCCTGGCGGAGAAGCCGATATTTTGCGCCTGGTGGCCTTCCAGCCGGGGGTGCAAACGGGGGTAGACGGCCTCGGAGGATTACATATTCGTGGGGGCAATGCCGATCAAAATCTATTTTTACTGGATGACGTGCCGGTGTATAGTCCAGGACATGCATTGGGCCTTTTTTCCATTTATAATCCAGCGACTGTGAGCAATGCCCGGTTGTGGAAGGGCGATTTTCCGGCGCGTTATGGCGGACGGGTTTCGTCTGTGCTCGACGTGCGCACCCGCGATGGCAATTTTAAAAAATATGAAACGACCTTAAACGTCGGCTTATTTGCCTCCACCCTGGCAACAGAAGGCCCTTTGATTAAAAACAAATGTTCGTTTTTATTGGGGCTGCGTACCACTTATTTTGAGCCCTGGATAAACCTTTTTAGCAAAAGAGGCAACCTGCTGACGACCGTGGGCGATCGAATCAAGTACCGTTTTTACGATACAAATTTGAAAATAAACTACATATTTTCGGAAAAAGACCGGGTTTACCTGAGTCTGTACCGAGGAGGCGATGCGTTCCAGAATACCTACAACCAGGATTACAACAATGCGCGTGGCTTGATCAATGAAAAATACAAACTGCGCTCAAACTGGGGGAATGAAATTGCGGCCCTGCGTTGGAACCATGTCTTGCATAAAAACCTGTTTACCAATACCACCTTGCGGTATAGTAAATATGTGTATCAAAGTCAGTTGGGTTTTAATTCTACCATTTATTATACGACCGGAAAGGAGGCTGTTTTGGCCGATTATGCCCAATTGTATCAAACCCTGATACAGGATGGTTCCTTAAAAACAGATTTTACCTATTATATATCGCCTGCGTTTACCCTGCGTTGGGGCGGCGCTTATACCAGCCATACCTTTCAACCGGGTGCGCTTTCGGCCAACCTGCAACAAACCGGCCAGGAACCTGGCGTGATCGACTCCTTGGAAACGGTGCTCGTAAACAACGAGATAATCAAAGCCGGTGAATCGGAGGCCTACCTGGACGTTGAATTTGAGCCCGCACCATATATACGCATCGAAACAGGCCTCAATGCGGCTTTATTTTCCAGTGCAGGCATTACCTATAAAGCATTGCAACCGCGCTTCAAAATACAGCGCAGAGGCCCTAAAGGATGGAATTTCTGGGGCGGTTTTTATAAAAACACCCAGTTTTTGCATCAAATTGGCACTTTTAATATTAGTTTGCCCTTCGAATTGTGGGTGCCGAGTACCAAAACGGTAAAACCCGAACAGGTTTGGCAAATTTCGACCGGTATTGGATGGCAGCGCAATGGTTGGGGTATTCAGTTGGAGGGTTACTACAAACGGTTGGGCCGGGTGTTGTCCTTTATTTCCAACAACGAGGCCTTGTACACGGGTGGTGCGGAAGATGCCAGTGGCTGGGAAGACCGAATTGCCGAAGGAACGGGCAACAGCAAAGGCCTGGAGTTTTTAATGGAAAAAAACAAGGGAAATACCACGGGTTCGATTGCTTATACCCTCTCCAAGTCGGATCGGTTGTTTCCGGATATTAATTCGGGCCGCGTGTTTCCTTTCCGATACGACCGTCGGCATGATTTGAAACTCACGGTACAGCAGCGCCTCAGTCATTGGTGTACGGTTACAGGCATTTGGTCGTTTTCCACCGGCAATCCAATTACATTAGCCGGCGTAAAATTCAGGCATGAATCGGTGGAAGGACAAGTACAACGCGATGTATATGCTTACACAGAGGTAAATGGCTATCGTTTGCCCAGTTACCACCGATTTGACCTCGCCTTGAATGGATTGTTTAAAAAAGGCGCATTAAGCCATCAAATTCAATTGGGCGTTTACAATACATACAACCGTTCGAACCCATTTTTCATCTATGTAGATGCGGGTGGTAATGTTAAAGGGAAAGCAATTCAATACACCTTATTGCCTGTTTTGCCGTCCTTTCGGTATCAAATCAAATTTTAATCGGCTGCATTGGTATCCGAAGGGCTTACTTTTAATTTTATCGTTATGCAGAGGTCTTTTCGTTGCTTTCATTTGCTCGGCATCGCTTTCGTGGCGGTCTTGCATGGGCGTTGTGCGCGTGAAATAACCATCGACCTGCCGGAGGAGGACCCGAAACTAGTCGCTGTATGCCATTTTTCACCAACAGAACCGTTCCGGGTGAAAATTACCGTTAGCCAGCCAGTGTATGGAAATGCCATACCTACCACCCCGGAAGTTGCCGATGTGACCATTTCAAAAAATGGTTTATTTGTAGACAAGTTGTTTTCCACCTTTACCCCCCAGGGGAGTTTGTACTGGGAAAGTCGTGAAAACCCCGTTCCTGGGCAGCAATATGCCATGGTGGTACGTGTTCCGGGCTACCCTACCCTCGAAACCACCAGCGTTTCGCCTGTTTTTGTGGGCCTGGAACCCATCAACCTGTCAGCCAAAGAAATTGACACCATAAAATACAATGAAACCCGGTATGAATTGCGGATTCCATTGCAGTTGCAGGTAAAAAACTTGCCCACGACCAATCAATTTTTTGCTTTCAAACTTTCGCACGAAATTGGGGTGTACGATTATTCGGAAGCCCCGCCGGAACTTTTGTTTACCAGTACATCTGATTCGACCTTCTTTTTGGCCGATGGGCGCACCCTTTCCTTGCTCTACAACATTGCCGAACCGGCCGTTTTGATCAACGAAAACTTTTGGAATGAAGATCGCAGCGTGCTAAGTTTGATCGTCCGGATCGCCTACAACCCCAAAGAAGAGCAACCGCGCCAGTTTTTTGTGGAATGGCGTACCTTGTCGGAAGATTTTTACCGCTATCATTTGTCGATTGCCCGCCAGGGTAGCAGTGTTCCTTTGAGCGAACCGGATGCTGTTTACAACAATATTAAGGGTGGATACGGCAATTTTGGTGGTTTTTCGAGTAAAACATACACCGTTGAATTGGCGAAGTAATCTTTTGTTTTGTAAAAATTCACAGACAAAATGATTCGGAGTCGGAATAGCATTTGTAGGGAGGGAAAAATACCTACTTTTGCAAACACTTAAAATTTCAATGCCTTAACGAATGAGCAAAATTACCGTAGTAGGCGCCGGTAACGTAGGCGCAACCTGTGCGAACGTTCTCGCCCATGCAGACATCTTCAATGAAGTTGTATTGATTGATATTCAGGGAAATATGGCAAAAGGGAAAGCCCTTGATACCTGGCAGCAAGCCCCCATTGATCATTATTCTACCCGGATCACGGGCGGCGATGATTATGCGCTTACTGCCGATTCTGATATCGTTGTAATCACCGCAGGCATCCCGCGTAAACCGGGCATGAGCCGCGACGATTTGATCGCTACCAACGCTAAAATCGTTGTATCTGTTACCAAAAGTATCCTGCAGTACACACCAAACCCAATTATCATTGTGGTTTCCAATCCGTTGGATGTGATGACCTATGCTTGCTGGAAAGCTTCCGGTTTGCCAGAAAATCGCGTAATGGGTATGGCGGGTGTATTGGATACGGCACGGTACCGCGCATTTTTAGCAGAAGCACTGGATGTATCTCCAAAAGATATTCAGGCCATGTTGATGGGTGGTCATGGCGACACCATGGTGCCACTGCCGCGTTTCACCACCGTGAGCGGCATTCCAGTGAGCGAACTGATTGATGCAGCAGCCTTGGATGCCATCATTGAACGCACCAAATTTGGCGGCGGCGAATTGGTGAACCTGATGGGTACTTCTGCCTGGTATGCACCCGGTGCAGCAGCAGCGCAAATGGCCATTTCGATTATCAAAGACGAAAAGCGGGTAGTACCGGCCTGCGTGCGCTTAACCGGTCAATATGGCGTAAATGACGTATTTGTTGGTGCTCCGGTTAAACTAGGACGCCAAGGAATTGTTAATATCATTGAATTGAAACTGGACGAAGCAGAAACAGCCTTGTTGCACCAGTCCGCTGGCGCAGTTAAGGAAATTGTGGACGTTTTGGACACCATGAATTTGATATAGTTGCATAGTCGTACCGTTGGCGACGCTTGCAAAATGACGTCGCCAACGGTATTCACCTAAATTATTAATATGCAAGAAACGCATACCCCTTCTTACCCGATGTTCTGGGAAGAGATGATCACAGTGAACTCGGGCGAGACTTTGGCACAACTCGCTAATAAACAACCCGTACTGTTGATTTTTTTGCGTTTTTTCGGTTGCTCTTTTTGCCGAGAAGCCATCAGTGATATTTCAAAACGCAAAAAAAACCTCGAAGCAATGGGGTTTCGCATTGTGTTTGTGCACATGGCGCCGGATAAAGATGTGGCGGAAAAGTTTTTCAAAAAGTACAAGTTGTTTCCCATCGACCATATTGCGGATCCGGAAAAGCAGTTCTACCGCAGTTTTGGACTCGGACGGGGCACTCCGGTGCAACTTTTCGGATTAATGAATTGGATCCGCGGTTTTGAAGCTTCGGTAATAGAAGGACATGGGGCCACGTACCACAGCGAAGAATTGGGCGATGGCTTTCAGATGCCTGGTGTTTTTGTCTTGCATCAGGGCGAAATCCGCAATTCATTCATCCACCGTTACCCGTATGATCGCCCGGATTATGAAGAAATTTGCCAAATTAGGCGCTCAACAGGCGATTAATGTTCGGTGGCGGGACTTTTGGAACCTGAAGTCCTTCTGTCATGTTTAAATGGCCTGTTTTCTTTTTGTTGTTTGGGTGCTTTTGTGTTTCCAACCCTGTTTGGAGCCAGGATTCTACGCAGCTGCTGCCCTTGCTCACCATTCGCAGCGCCCGTTTGGAGCAAACCGGGTTTAAACGTTGGCAGGCCGATTCTTTACCTGTTTTAATGCCTGTTTCGGGCGCTCAACGCCTGAGTTGGGAAAGTCCATTATCGGTGCGCATCACTGCACCCGGCACCCTGGCCACGGTTTCGGCACGCGGCATGGGCCCCACGCATACCCCTGTTTTTTGGAATGGTATTAATTTACAAAGCCCGATGAATGGCGTTGTGGATGTTTCCCTTTTGCCTGTTTGGCCCGAGGATCAATTGGAATTGCGTTCGGGTGGACAAAGTGCGGCATTGGGCAGCGGTGCCATGGGCGGCGCCGTGTTGCTCGACCATCCTTGGCAATCCAAGCCCGGTTTTTCCGGAAATGCGGGTGTCCAAGTGGGTAGTTTTGATCAGAAAAACTACCAGGGGAAACTGGCATACCAACGCAATAACTGGCAGATCAGCCTGCGCGGAAACCACCAAAAAGCCACCAATGATTTCCCGTTTCGCAATACGGTTCAAATTGGAAGGCCCTTGGTGCGGCAACAAAACAATGCCCTGGAAAAATCGGATTTTCAACAATTTTTCCAGTTTCAGCGCCACCCCAAACATACCTTCCGCGCTCTTTTTTGGCAACAGTACGCATTTCGAGCCATTCCGCAGCCCATTACTGCTTCCCCTAAAGAAAGTTGGCAAAAAGACCGCGCGCGCCGGAGCATCCTCTCCTGGATTTATCAACCCGCCCCAAAAACACAAATCCAAACCAAAATTGCCTGGCTGGATGAGTGGATCGCCTTTCGTTTGTCGGGCGATACCGATACCAGTTATGCCCAAACCTTGTTGTATAACTCAGAGTTGACCCAATACCTATCAGAAGCCCTTACCATTAAAATAGGCGTGCAGGCCTTGCAACAATGGGCACGCGCCGATGGCTATGCCGATAGTGCCAAATTATACCAACAAATCCGGTTGGCCGGTTTCGCGCTGGCAGAATGGCGGGTAGGTACGGGCAAACTGAGCGCTTTGGTACGCCAGGAATGGGCGCAAAACCAACAGGCACCCTTTACCTGGTCGTTGGGGGGCGTTTTCAGCCTGGGGCCACATACGGAAATTGCGTTTCACGGCTCCCGCAATTTCAATATGCCCACCTTCAATGATCGGTTCTGGATGGTATATGGTCAAACGGATCTTGCTTCCGAACGCGGATACAGCACGGATGTCAACTGGAAAAACCATTGGCGCTATTTCAGTGCAGAAATTACGGCATTTCATATCCTGATCGACGACTGGATCTTGTGGCAACCCGGCGACGATGGTGTTTTCAGGCCCGGAAATTTGAAAAAAGTGGCTTCGCGCGGATTGGAACTTGCTTTTACGAGTCCGTTTAAACTTAAAAACGTTTACTTTAGAGCAAAAGCCAGTTATCAATTGAACCGCACCACCAACGTGGCGGTGTACAACAACGCAACCAACAGCCTGGAGCAGCAATTGCTGTATGTTCCGATACACGGTGGTGCTGCCTTGTTTCAAGCCCAATACCGCAGATGGATGCTAAGTTACACCCACCAATATACCGGGAAACGCTATATTCAATCTGATAACAGCAGCGCCTTGCCCGCATTTCAACTCGGCACCTTTTACACCGCCTGGCAAGTTGGAACATCCAAAAAGACCCGGCTAGCTTTCGACTTTCGCATCGAGAATTGCTGGAACAAAGCTTATTCCTTTTTAGCCTACCAACCGATGCCCGGACGCAGTTTCCAGGGCGGCCTGCGTTTTGCCTGGTAATCTTTTGTTATTCCCTTGCAATTCAAGCGTTTTATCCAGCACAGCTGTTGGCCTTGCTTATATTTGCTCAAACTTAACATCCACACCATGATCAAAGGCCATTTCTTTATCTTTGTTTGCCTGCTCTTGCCCGCAATGATATTGACGCAAACTCCAGCAGTTTATAAAAAAGTAAAAATCGACTTCAGAGGAAAAAGTATCCAGGAGCTCGCGCGACTTGGCATTGAAGCGGATCACGGTATACTGGTACCCGGACAATCACTCACCACAGAAATCAGTGCCCATGAATTGGAACTGATCCAACAGGCCGGTTTTAATACGACCGTGTTGATTCCAGACCTGGTACAATGGCATACTGCGCAAAAAAACAGCGCTGTTTCGCGCCAAACGCCTTGTATCAACACCGAACTTAAATATAAAACGCCAGAAAATTATACGTACGGCTCCATGAACGGGTATCAAACCCTGGATGAGATTATGGCCGTATTGGATGATATGCATGCCAAATTCCCCAATTTGATCTCGGCACGGTCTGTGGTAAGCGATACCATCACCACCCATGAGGGTCGCCCTATCTGGTATGTGCGGATATCGGACAATCCGGAGCAGGACGAGCCGGAGCCTGCTGTTTTGTATACCGCCTTGCACCATGCCCGCGAACCCAATAGCATGTCTCAAATGCTGTTTTATATGTGGTATTTGCTGGAGAATTATGATGTGAACGACCAAATTAAGCAATTGGTGGACCATGAAGCGCTCTATTTTGTGCCTTGTGTGAATCCCGACGGATATGCCTTCAACCAATTCACCAACCCGGATGGCTTTGGTTATTGGCGCAAAAACCGGCGCAAAAACGCGGACGGTACTTTTGGGGTAGACCTCAACCGCAATTACGGTTATTTTTGGGGCAACGATGATATTGGGTCCTCCGGGGAACCCCTTTCTGAAGTATATCGCGGACCCGCGCCCTTTTCGGAGCCTGAAACGCGCATGATTCGCGATTTTGCTATTAAACACGACTTCTCCTTTGCCTTGCATTATCATACTTCTGGCAACTTGTTGATTTACCCTTGGGCATACAGCGATAGTCCGGCCGATTCCGCTTTTGTAAAATGGAGCCTGTGGCTCAAACGAGAAAACAATTACAGATCAGGTACCGCCTCCGAAACCGTTGGTTATCAGGTAAATGGCGACTCCAACGACTGGATACACAGCAATTCGGGTACTTATGCGTACACGCCAGAGGTGGGTACAACCGGATTTTGGCCCCAATTTGGCGAAATAGATGGCTTGAATAAGGACAACGTTTGGCAAAACCTGGCCGTGGCTTATGCAGCACTGCGGTATGCGGAAGCCATCGACAAAGGTCCGGATAATGTTTCAGAAAAACAGTTCACCCTGCCCCTGGAAATAAAACGGTACGGTCAAATAGATGGTCCAATTAGTGTGGCGTTAAAAGCAATTTCGCCCAATGCGAGTGTTTTAACGGCTGCACAAAGTGTTGATTTGGCTCTATTTGCATCTAAAAAATTAGCATTCAATATTCAACTGGTGCCCGGTATTCAAATTGGGGATCCCTTCACCCTGGTCCTTGAAATTGACAACGGATTTTTTATTCAGCGGGATACCCTCCGAAAAACCTACGGTGGCAAACCCACGGTAGCACTCAATGAGAATGCTAGCAACCTGACTAAATGGGGCGGTGACTGGGCCGTAACGACCCAGTATTACCACAGCGCGCCGAGCAGTTTCACAGATTCTCCGTTCGGCGATCATCTTGAAAGTGGCAGCACAAGTTGGACCCTAAAAAATTTCATCCCCATTCCTGCCAATGC
>CAIVGO010000099.1 GCA_903905445.1 uncultured Bacteroidota bacterium | reverse complement strand
CGATCTCGACGTGGCAAGTGTATCGCAACGAGGATCACCCCGAAAACATTTGAAGCGGGCTTCTCACGATGTCTGGCTAACCAACATATTCAAATCGACGCCCGTTCTTTATAAAAAAATAGACTTGTTGCGGTCGGCAGTAATCGCTATTTTTGCATTCAATCATTATGAAAAAAGAAATCACGGTTGCCGATTTTAGTGCTTCGTTGTTTTGGGACATAGACAAAACAAAGTTGGATTTTGAAAAGAACAAGCGCTTTGTCATCGAACGAACCTTGACGCACGGCACTTTATCCGATTGGTTTTTACTCAAGGCCTATTACGGTAAACCCACCATCAAGGCAGAAAGTATGCAAATCCGGTATTTGGACAAGCAAACCTTGTCGTTTTGTGCGGCTTATTTTAACGAACCCATCACGAACTTCCGATGTTATATACTGAAACAGTCGAACCCGGTACATTGGGATTATTAAAAAGATTGATGGGGGACGAAGCCCTCCGCAAATATATGCTGCTGTGTTGTAAACATTAAAGCCAGCCACCAATAAATATTATGAAAATTGCCTCAAAAAGTATAACTTTACTCCACAAAATCAATTTTTGGGTATGGAAAAAGTGATCAAGCCTATTATTTCAAAGCGTGTCTTTTGGGACGTGGATTTTGAATCTTTGGATTACGATAAAGATCGTCTTTTCATAATTGATAAGGTGATGAACTATGGCCTTTGGAATGACTTTGTAGCAACGGTGCAATTTTACGGTAAGGATGTGATCAGCCAAGAGATTGTAAAGTCTCCTTACCTTAAAAAAGACGTCCTTAATTTTTTGTGTTTTTACTTAAGTTTGAAACCATCCGATTTTGAATGTTACACACGCAGACAGTTACAAGAGCCACATTGGACTTATTGAATAGCATGCAAACATCAAAAAAAATCGAACACTGGCAAGACTTGTCTTTATCTCCAACCCTGTTCTGGGATACGGATGCTTCCGCATTCGGGCTTGAAAGCCATGCCAAAACGATTGTAGAGCGGGTAATTTTGCACGGCACCTGGCCGGAATTCAAGGCTATTTTGGGATATTATGGTAAAGATCGCATCCGGGATATTCTTGTTCGTTTGCGGTACCTTGACAATCGAACCCTGAGTTTTTGTAGTGCGTATTTTTTGGTGCCAAAATCTGATTTTAGATGCTACATTTTGAAACAGTCGAACCCGACACACTGGAATTATTAAGGCGCTTAATGGACATGCCATACCTCTCAACTTTCTGTCTGGTTGGTGGCACATCGCTTTCTTTACAGATCGGTCATAGGAAATCCATCGACCTTGATCTTTTTTCGGAAGTTAAATTTGATGGCGATGAACTTTTGAAAAATCTGGAGAAGGATTTTCCACAAATCGAAGTTTTGACGAAGATGGAAGGCACTTTATTAACGCGTATACAAGGTATAAAAGTAGATATTTTGAGGTTTAACTACCCTACGATACGTCCTGTGCGCATGGACGGAAATTTACGACTTCTTACCCCTGAAGATATTGCGCCCATGAAATTAGATGCCATTGCAGGGCGAGGGAAAAAGAAGGATTTCTATGACTTATACTTCCTCTTAGAAAAAATGACCTTGCAGGAAATGCTAAAACTTCACTTTGAGAAATTTAAACTTAGTACGACCTTTCATATAGTGAAAAGTTTGACTTATTTCGAAGATGCAGAAGAAGATGATACTCCTGTTTTGATGAACGAAAACTTAAGCTGGCTACAAATTAAAAATAGGATAGTAGAAGCAGTTGCTACTTTGTGAAGTTTGGCAGGCAAATCGGGACAGGCACCCCAAAAGCACTTAAAAAGGGCAAGCGCAACAATTTTTAACCCAATTACCATGCACCAACCTACTCACCTCCTGAAAACAGCCCCCATAATCGGGTTATGTTTATTATTCGGCTGCCAAACCTCGGTTCCCCGACCCAACAACTTCACAGAAAAAGAAATCCAACTCAAAGACGAACAAGCATTGCCCATCGCCAAAGTCAAAGTATCGGTCCCCATTGCTTTTGATACTTTGCTGGTCTGGGTGGATTATTCCGATTGCGGTGGCTGTGAAACCTATAAATATCGCCTGACGAATGCCAAAGGCTGTCTTTCGCAGGAATCCGGCTTTTTTACATCGAATTATTGTCTGGATTCTATTTATCAATTCACGGTGGAACTAAGCGCAGCGAACTTACCCATTCCAATTGATAGCATCACCCTGGAACAAATTAAACGCAGCGATAACTAAAAGCATCAGGATGCATGGCGGCGCAGTTATACGCGTTATGAGGGTCGGATTGAAACGATTCATGGCAAACCGTTTATCCTGATTCGATCTACCGGGCGGACTTTTTTTTCCCAGGATCGAGATGTGGAAATATTTCAGGCAATCACTTGTGTTGCTGGTCGCACCGTTGCGTTCGTTTGTGTTTGTAAGGATGGGAATTGTCCCGACTTTGATGCGGAAGCGGTATATATGTTGCATTCGGTGGTGATTGATTAGTAATTGGTGGTACGTTTATCTTTTCTACAAATGTTCGACCTCTAGCGAGGTCGTCGCGTTGCGCGGTGATTCCTTGTTTTAAAACCAAGCCCCTCAATAGATACCCGGAATCTTAAAAGCAAGGCACTGACCTCCTTGGAGGTCAAATATCTGTAGCAACGCCCAATGAAAACATTCCCGCACGACCTCGCTAGAGGTCGCATATCTTGCCCAAAGGTTTGACGGATGAGGCTCCCTCCCCAACTTTTCGACCAAATATTTATACATCCCAAATATTATTTTCATCTTGTGGAAGTTTTTAATCCAATAACGGCCTCCTGCTGTGATACACCTTTATTTTTAGATGCAGGAGCACATTATTACGCATTTATTTTAACTAAAGTAAGTAAAACGTGAAAGACCTAAGTACAATCTTATCAGACCTGATTACCGATTTTCCCGCCGAAAAGGCCGCTTACACCGAAAAATTACAATCTGCCTTGCATCTGTTGCAATACCAGTATCCAGCAAAAGCAAAAGCGCAATTGGAGCAAGCCATTGCACTGGATGCAAACTTCCCCGCCGCCTGGATTGGCCTGGCTTTCCTGGAATGGACACAAATACCGCCCGATCGTTTGCAAGCCATCAAAGGTGAAACTTTGTTACAAGGCGTGCAAAACCTGCCCCCTGCCCTGCAACATAAATACATCGGTGTGTTTTTGGCTTTTGTGGCCCAACAACACGGTAAGGCGATTCAACAACAAGTGGAAAAATGCTGGGTGCAAAGGCAACAGACGACCGCATGGGACCAGCAATCTATGCTCGACTTGCTGCAAGAATCCGATGAACTTCTACAACTACTGATGACGCTGCTCTTGGGCGAAAATCCTCCACGCCGCATATTGACCCTACCTTTGGACGCGATTGCACAAAATCCATATGGGCTACCTTGTATGCTGGTTTATAGAACAATTCCTTTGATGCTGGCGGCTAAACAGGTTGTTGAAAAGATAGAAACCCCGGATGCACGCGCGTGGGCGCACGCCGGACTGCAATCCTGGCGCCATGCGGTGCTGTTTCTGGTGGATGCTCAAAAGGAATTGTTGTTCGAATCTTACCAGCAGGGCTGGCGACACCCCAATCTAACTGCGCAAAATGTGCATGATCTGACGGTACCGGTCTCCGACACATTCCATCAATTATTGCATTGGGTAGGTGCAGAAAACGGTGCTTTGTGCCAACATTGGACCCGAATGCGGGCATACCCGTTGCCCAAAAGGGAGGTGTTCGCCTTCCGCAGCCGCAACCGGTTTCACCGTACCATGGATCAGGAATGGCTGCTTTTTAAAAATACCTACCTGCGCACGGAGGAAATGGGTGTGTGAGTTGTTGTTGTATTTAAAACCTCCGACAAACGATCGGTTTGCGCCCGCACTTCAAAAATATAGGTTTGGCGGTCTTTTTTAAAACGCGGGTCATACACCCGATATGCCCCCAATAACTGGAGCCGCGGGTCT
>CAIVGO010000098.1 GCA_903905445.1 uncultured Bacteroidota bacterium | reverse complement strand
GCCGATTGATACACATAAAGCACCATGCGCTCCAGAATATGGCTAAGCGGCAAAAAACTCAAGGCATGCGTGTGCGGACCCACCGGCACGATGGCCAACACCGATTTTATATTGCTGACAATATTGGCGTGGCTCAACATCACGCCTTTGGGGGTTCCGGTAGCGCCGGAAGTGTATAGCAAGGTAGCCAAATCGTTTTCGCGTATCCCGGAACGATAATATTGTAACTTTTCCAAAGCGGGCGCATCGGGTGTTCGCAGGATATCTTCCCAGGCTTGGGTGCCCGCAATCCGTTCAAAACCGATGATAAAATCGAGCGCGGTTCCGGCTTTAATGATTTTGTCCAGCATGTCGGCATTGCTTACGAAACAGCCGCTTAAACCAGCATCCTGTATAATAAATGCAATTTCGTCGGGCCGCGCCGTAGCGTGAATGGGTACCGGCACTACGCCAATTTGCAACATGGCCAGGTCGGCAATGATCCATTTGGGGCTGCCACAATGGGTAAGTATGCCGAACCGCTCGCCTTTTCGGATGCCCAGTGCCAACAAACCCATACTCAATTGGTCGCGGGCAGCCAATAGTTCGGCGGTGCTCCAGTGTACCCAGCTACCGTCGGTCGACTGCCCGGCTGCGGCCACCTTTTGCGGGTACCGATGCAGTTGATATTCCAGGATATCGAAAAGCCGGGTGAAGTCCATCGTAATTTTTTATTAAGCTGGTGCTGTTTCCATTCTTTTTACCCGCACCATCAACATAACAACGATACTGATTACAAAAAACACAGACAAAGATAAAACGCTGTACCGCATGTTGCCCGTGAGTTGTTCAACGATGCCAAACAGGAAAGTGCCTGCTACGGTAGAAAGTTTGTCCATCACATCGTAAAAACTGAAAAAAGAAGCCGTATCGGGCGTATTTTCTGGCAAAAACTTCGCGTATGTGGCGCGTGCCAGCGACTGTGCGCCGCCCATTACTACCCCAACTGCTGCAGCCAGGAAATAAAAATCAAGGCCCGTTTTCACAAAATAACCGACCACGCACACCACCGTCCACACCCACAACATCGACATCAGGGAAAACTTATTGCCCTTGCGCTTCGACAACCAGGATGCGGCGTAAGCCCCGCCGATGGCCACAATTTGTAAAATCAAAATTAAACCGATCAAGCCCGTGGTTTCAAAACCCAGCACTTTTTCGGCAAATGTAGAGGCCAGTAACAACACCGCCTGCACGCCCGCATTGAAACAGAAAAAAGAAACCAGGTATGCTTTTGCATTAAAATCGGTATTCAAGGTGCGCATGGCTTTGCGCAATTCCTGATACCCTTTTTTCATCAAATTTTCGTCCGTATGCAGGTGCTGATCGGCAGGAAGCCGCTTCAGCGGAATCTGTGAAAAACCAATCCACCACAAACCCACCATCACAAATGCCGTGGGTACCGCCCGCAATCCATCGGGAAAGCCAAACCAGCCAAAATTCATAATCACCACCAAATTGGCTACCAATAAAATAACACTTCCAATAAAACCGTAACTGTAGCCTTTGGCACTCAGGGCATCATACCGGTCTTCCGTAGCAATAATGGGCAAAAAAGCATTGTAAAATACCATGCCGCCTGCAAAACCAATCGTTGCCAGGATAAATCCGGTAACCCCCACCCAAAGCGTACTCATGCCGGTAAAAAAGATCAAAGACATACAAGCCAATGCGCCCAACATGGTAAAAAAGCGCAAAAAGGCCTTTTTGTAACCACCATAATCGGCAATGCCCGACAAAATGGGCGAAACGGCTGCAATAATCAGGTAAGCCAGCGAAATACTCCAGGCGTACAAGGTGCTGTCCGACATGCGGTATCCCAAAATTGTGACAGAATCATTGGTCATGGACAAAAAATAGCCCGGAAAAATGGCGACTGTGATCACCAAAGAGTAAGCGCTGTTGGCCCAATCGAAAAATGCCCAACCCGTTGTTACATGCGGATCATTTTTTTTAAATTCTGCGACGACAACCGGTATTTCTTGCTGCATAGTGCGGTGTTAGTAAGTGATGCTGCGGTAAATGTATTGCAGCGCTTGTGTGATTTTGGAAATTAAAGCGAATATTTTTTCATCAAAGAAAAACAAAATGCGCCGAAGTGCGGCTTCTACCATATTTTTTCTGTTAATTTTTTACACGAACCTATATTTAAACGCCCTGTACTTGCATCGCCCCCTACCTTTGTTTTAAAATAGACTTGTTTTTACACTGTATGGCTCATTTTACAAGTACACCACCTGGTTTTCGCGTGCTTCCGGTCCTTCTATCCGTGTTTTTAGGGATCTGGTCAACCGTACTACCTGCGCAAAGTTGCGACCCCAATGGCAATATCCTGGTTTTTTCCAATTACGACGGGGGCCATTTGCGCATCCTGATCGACGAGGATATTCCCAACCTGAAAATTGGCGTTGCGAGTTATGAACCTACGCGCATCAGTATTTTTGGTCCTTATGCGGCCAATGTGACAGCGGTTGTTTATGCTGG
>CAIVGO010000097.1 GCA_903905445.1 uncultured Bacteroidota bacterium | reverse complement strand
GGAGTCAATGGAAAAACGATTATTGATTTTTTGAACGGCGACGACCAAGCACAAGCCGTTGAAATACAGCCGGATGGAAAAATTTTGGTGGCTGGTTATTCGTTGGGCAGCGCTGGATTTAATTCAGTGGTTACGCGCTTGTTGCCGAATGGCACCCTGGATGCCGGATTTGGTACGAATGGTCGGGTTGTTGTCAATTTTGGCTCGACTGATTTTTGTTTAGCCATGCGTTTGTTGTCGGACGGAAAAATCCTGCTGGCTGGTCGTGCGTACAACGGGATTACCAGTGATTTTGCGTTGGCCCGGCTCCTGCCGAACGGCACCTTAGATAATACGTTTGGTACTTCGGGTAAGCAAATGTTGGATTTGTTTGGCGAACAGGAAAGTATCAATGCCATTGCAGTGCAGCCGGATGGAAAAATTGTCGCCGTGGGAGAAACCACCAATGTTACGAGCAGTTTTGCGGTGGCCCGACTTTTAGCCAATGGCAGTCTCGACCCATCCTTTGGGAATGGAGGTAAGGTTAAAACAACTTTTGGAACGGAGTCTGACGTGGCTTATGATGTAGCCCTTCAGCCCGACGGCAAAATGATGGTAGTTGGGCAATCTAATTCAAATACCATCAGCGATTTGGCAGCGGCACGTTACCTGGTCAACGGAGAACTTGATCTGAGTTTCAGCGACGATGGCAAATTGTTGGAAAATATATCCATGTTGGGCGATTATGCCTTTGCGGTGGCGCTACAGGCCGATGGTAAAATCCTCCTGGCGGGCTCTTCGGCTGGCCAGCAAGAAGATATTGCCTTGTTTCGCTATCTGGCAAACGGCACACCCGACCTCGGATTTGGCAACGACGGTCGGGTTTTGGTAGATGCCGGGGCGGCAAAACAAGATCGCGCGGTCGCTATGCAGGTAAAAGACGGTAAAATTCTGATCGCAGGGCAAACGGGCGGTTTTGGTGCAAACGACCTGCTGCTTGCCCGCTTTGAACAAGGTCCTCTGATGAGCCCAACCAATCATCTTACCGATCCGGTTGCTGTTAATCTTTATCCGAATCCTGCGCGGGCCTACACCACACTTTCCTTTCAATTGCAGGACGCGGGTGCGTTGTTGCTGCAACTGTATAATGCGCAAGGGCAGCTGGTACAATCCTGGAACACCGATATGCTTCAGTCGGGTGTACACCAATTTACCCTGCATTTTGATGGGCCATTACCTGCGGGCTTGTATTGTTTGCGGGGGGCGGGGAAGGAGGGGGTTATCCTCATGGTGGCTCCGTAACCTAGATGCCGTCCACACTATGGAAGGTATTGGTGCGATGGTTTGAAACTACTTTTTGCCTTTTTTATGTTATCAATCCCGAAGCAAAATCTCCAACGTTACCACTTGTGTTTTTATTCGGGCGCTAAGTGTGTAAAAAACCGAGATTTGGCCCGGTTGTTTATTTTTATTGGATGGAGCGCGGCTGAATTCACGACCATTGCAATAGGGTGAATTAATGGCCCCACCTGCCAGTGGGAATGTTCAGGGGGGATTTTATGCTACCATAATTTCGGTCCTACAGACCCATGTGATAAGGGTATTGAATATTTTGAAGAATAAACCGCATTTGTATATATTTGTATGGCTTTTGGCATTTCAATTTAATTCAGGCTGATCGCAACAACCATTATGACCGCATTGCAGCAAATAGAACAACTTTTGACCACGATGTCTGTAGGGGAAAAGGCACAAGTAGCCCGTTGGGTACAAAGCGACTTAAGTTTTCACATACCCGGCATTGAGCGTACGCTAGGCGTTTGTGGCGGTAATGCTTGCATCGTTCGTACACTTATACCTGTATGGCAGTTAGTGGAAGCACAACAAAATGGCGCTAGTGAAGCGCAGGTGCTAACCTCATATCCCTCGCTTCGGGCAGAAGATTTGACCAATGCCTGGGCATATTATCGGGGGAACAAGGCGGAAATTGATTCAGAAATCGTTGAAAACAAGGCGGTTAAATCGGAAATTACCAAGAATAAACCATTAGATTCTGGTATTCCGGAAAACGATGCGTTAGAGACAAATAAGCTTGATATTGAGATGGATTTATATTTGAGTGGTGCTTATTTCTTTAATATTATTAGTTATTATCCGCCAGAGTTGTAGCAAAAGATTCGGAGCAACCCAGGGGACACCGGAAGAGGAGTATTATTTTACACGTACGACACCTTTTTGAGCGCACGCGCGCACAACAAATTCAAAAAACATCCCTATCTTTGCACTCCTTCACAGGCATTGCTATTTCTGCGCCGGCTCCAACACTTTTTTACCAAGGAGGCACTCCCCGGATTCAAGGAAAGTTGTTGCCGTTGACTTGTCCGGCTACTAGCAACTACGCCCAACCCCCGTTCTGTCTGCCTCGAATTTTTTAGACTGCGAAGCCTTGGTTTTGCACAAAGTGGTGTCTGTGAAGGTTTTTTATTCATATTGTGTAAAACCCCTTTTCCTGTAGGTTGTGAAAATTGTAATGGACACCATCCCGTTTCTGCATTTTATTTAATATATAACTGCAAACCCCATATGAATATTTCCGGTCTGTTTATCTACATAGAGTTCGCGTTCCATTGTGGTACCATGACAGGTATTGGGGGAACAAAATACTGATCCGCCGGCTAAGCGAATGTTGCCATTATTTTGGGTTGAAGTAATTTCCCAAACGTTTCCTAAAATATTTACCTCACCTGCAGCGGCGATAGGGCCATTATGATCAGTAATAACTTTTCTTTTATCCACTTCAATTAAATGCCAGTATTCATCGTAGGTAGGCAGCCGGGTACCAGACCATCCGCAATAAGCGATGGCATCATTGTAACTTATTTGCGTAACGGGTAAATCTCCTGATTGGGGTTCATTTTCCCCGTCTGGTTTTCTCCAGTTCGCTCCTGCAACTTTATAAAAATTAAATACGTCTTTTTGAACACATGACCAGCCGAATTGCTCTGCATCCGTAATGTATCCGGTCTTTTTTACAAATTCTTTAAACTGACTGTGCGTAACAACTTCAAGTTTTCCTTTTGAATGGGGGGCTGTTGCACAGGACATCATGGCCTGCATGGCAAGCAGCAAACCCCATTTTATGTTATTTACCTCAATTTTTATCAGCATTTTTGATCGGTATGTTATCTTACCATCTACTGAGCACTTTAACCTGGGTCTTTGGGTTTTTATCATCATTGGGGTCAATGGCAATATTTTCTTTCACTTCTACAAGGATTGGAATACCTGCTTGTTTCAAGCAAAGATCAATATTGTTTTCACTGTCTCCCAAGTCGGCCAATTTAAAAGGCGTTACTTTAATCGTGTCAGAACCGTTCACCAAGGTGACGATAAAATCATCCATTTCAGGCTCTCCAAGTTCTTTGCCATTTACTGCTCTTACCCCTCCAGACCATACTGCTTTTACCACCGTTTTTGTTGCTTCTTTCGGGCAGTCACAACCTTTTCCTTTTGCAATGTAAGGGTAATTTTCATCCAGGGTAAAATATTCAGCGTAGCTCAAAACCGGTCCTTCTTCTAAGGGAATCACCTGCACACGCTGCCCCTTAAAGTTTTGTCCCGTCCTCGCCATCAAATCCCCGACCACCTCTACGGAGACCGCCGGATTGTCGGGATAGTTGCCATATTCACCAATTAAAAGCACCGTTCTCAATTCAAATTCTTCATTGGCAGGAAGAAAACTCGCCGCTTCCACGATGAATACTTTTCCATTTTTAGTGGTAACCGCAAAGTCGGCACCTTGCAGGGTTTTCGGGTCCAGTTCATGGGAAAATACGAGGGGCATCCCATCTTTTCCTTGTGCATTTCGGTATATGGCTCGCGCACGGAAAGTCAAGCCATTGTCTAATCCGAAAAAAGCGGTCAGTATTTTGGTTTCCCGGGTTTTATCTATCTCGGGCACTGAAGCCGACAGATAGAGTGCTCGGGCACTGCGGTTGGCACAAGCGCTTAAAAATCCTGCCATTAATACGGTTAACAGCAATAATTGAATTGGTGCGTGATGTTTTGCCATTTTGTTGTTTTGTCTCATTATTTTGAGTGATTTTTTAAAAAGAATAAGCAACCAGGATGAGATAGCCGATTTCACGCTCCTCTAAATCATAGTACGCTTCCCTCGTAAAGCCAAAAGAAAAATCATGCTCATTTTTAAAACGCATGATTGCCAATAATCCGAAATCTCTTTCATTCGAAAACCGCTCAAATGCAGCAGGGTCTTTGATGAAGAACCATTCAAAGAAAGGACGGATTTTCCATGAAGACTCCTCTTTACCCGGTATGGGGATATCAAAACCAATTTGATAACGCAGCCGTCCGTAGTTTTCGCTTGTTGTAGGTTCCTCATTCGTATAGAAAAATCGCCATTCGTACCTCAGTTTTTGCCTCAAAGTAATATTTGCCACGATTGGAATATTCAATTGTAGTGCCGTCCATGGGCGCATTTCAAAGAAGTTTGTAATACTTCTGTTGAAGGTGTAGTAACCGTTTAATCCACCGGAGAAACTAAAGCGCTTCATTTTTCGAACACCCGCAAATGATACGCCCCATCTTCTCCATGCCGGTTCGTTATACAGGTGTTTGAAGTTGGCTTCACCCACCAACTCCCACTTTTCATTTTCAATCACTTTTTTTTCGATCGCCAATTCATGGAAAACCTCATGTTGACCATAAGCAGAATTGGTTGCGATGATAAAAAGCGACCCGAGGATTTTAGATAAGTGCCTGTTCATTTTTTTAAATTATGCAACTAAGTTATTGATTGTCATAATGTTGTGCCTGATTCTTCGGGAAAAGAGCTTCTACTCTTTCCTTTAACTCCTGGTTGAACTTTTTATACATTGCCATCATTTGATGTTCTGCCAAAAAATTCAGGAGCCGACTATGCGGGCCATGCAAGCCATCTTCTTGTTTGAATAGGGTAGTACCATTTTGTGTCGGCTCTACTGAGTAAATATGATGATCCTGGGCCTTGGCGATAATGTCCCCAGACCAGCCAAACATGCTCCCTTCTTCATAGTCCGAGCATACATGCTCCAACTCCATTACGCCACCTGTCAAAGGGTTCCTAAAGTAAGAGATGAATTTCTCGCCTTTGATCATCTTTTCGGTTGAGATGCCAATGAAGGAAGAACTCCACACTTTTAACTGGTCCCAATCGGTCAGTACGCTCCACACTTCCGCTGGGGAAGCATTGATTTCTATTGCTGTAAAAACATGATTTTTCTTGTCTTCCACGATCTTAGGCTTGGTTATTATTTCGTTTCCTTCTTTTCAACCAGAACACTACCGCAAACACACCAATCAATAGCGCCAAGAGGTATGGAAGGGCCTGCATGAGCATTTTAGTATAGGACTTTTTAGCCACCGTTCCTTGTGCTGAATAACCTTCGGGCATATCCTGAACGCCTACGTTTTTTGCATAAGCCTCATACGCTGCCAGCATTTTTTGAAGTCTTTCCGGTTCTTTTTGGGCAAGATCATTCATTTCACTTGGGTCGTCTTGGAGGTTGTATAAATGCCATTCCGTATCCCCCAATGGAATATTGTTTTTCACAATCTTGAATCCATTCAAGAAGTAAGCAGCACTTGCGGCTGCCTCCAAGCCTATGCCTTCATTTGCTTTATAAACAGGTATACTGTCATTGTTTATGTGTGGAAGCATACTTTTTCCTGTAATTGGCGCATAGCCCTCCTTGGCAGCGGTAGAAAGGCCAACCAAATCATAGACGGTTGGTGCGATGTCCGTAAAAAAACAGAAAGTATTAGTTCGCTGGTTTTTCGGTATATTTTTTCCACTCATTATGAGCGGCACCCTTATGCCGCCCTCACCGGTATAATATTTAAAATAAGAAAACGGAGCAGATACAGCATTGGCAAATTCGGGCCCTATAAAACCAAAAAATCCTTTCCCTCCATGCTTTTCAAATTCGGTGTGATAACCATTTCTTTTTGCCCAAATCAAGCCCTGCGTATAGTCCGCGCCATCCGGGCCATTGTCTGAAGTAACAATGAAAATAGTATTTTCCATCATTCCCTTTTGGGTAAGATACGCGATGTACCTGCCAATGTGATAGTCCATGGCTTCGAGCATGCCGGCTGTTACTGCCATATTTGTACTATGGAACTCCTGTTCTTTTTCAGACAGTTCTTCCCACTTTTTGAATTGTGGAAAGACATCCGAGAACTGAGCACTTGCTGGAAGAAACCCCAGTTGTTTGGCCTTTTCAAAGCGCTGTTGACGTAGTTTATTCCAGCCTGCTTTGTAGGTTTCTTTATAATGATCTACAAATTCCTTGGGCGCTTGTATGGGCGCATGAATGGCCTGGAAAGCAATGTATGCAAAAAACGGATTGTTTTTTTGTTGCTCTGCCTCATGAAATTCAATCGTTTTGTCAATATACGTTTTTGACGAATAGAAATCTTCAGGCAATTCAACCTCCTTGCCATCGGCATACCAATGGGCAATGGGTTTCATCGGCAGGTAACCATGGCTGTCATAATTACTTGCACCCGAGCCTCCTAAAATGAAAGTGCGATCAAATCCTCTTTTTGAAGGCAGTGTTTTTTCATCGTGACCCAGGTGCCATTTGCCGGTCATGTAAGTGTTATACTGCGCTTCTTTTAAACGTGTGGCAATTGTTTGCACCCGATCGTTCAAAACACCGGCATAACCTGGCTTGCTTTGGTATTCTTCAGAAAGGAATTCAGGCAGATTGGCCACACCAGCCAGGTGGCTGTCTGTGCCCGTCATGAGCATAGCCCTTGACGGGGCGCATACTGGCGACGCATGCATGTTGGTAAACATTAACCCGCCCGCAGCCAGTCGGTCGATGTTCGGCGTACGTGCCTCACCACCGAAGGCGCCTAAATCCATCAAGCCGGAATCGTCTATTAAAATGAGTACGATATTAGGCTTTGTAATGGTAGCATGTCCTGCCTGTGCTGATAGCAAAAGAAGATGTGCAAAAAAGAAAAAAATAATCAAAATTGAATTTTTCATTTTTCGTTAAATTTTAATCACAAAATGTTTTTCTTACTTCATCTTTGGAGTTCTGGTTTGTTCAGTGATACACCTTACTCATCTAATTTTATAATAGTTGGATTAGATTCAGCTGTTCACTAGAAATTATATCCAATAGAAACAGCATATCGAATTGTCCAATACCAAAAATTGAGTTCAGCAGACGAGCTGTTGAGTTGAATATCCCTGTAATTTCCACCTATCCCAAAATTTCGATTCAAAGCATCCGATAAACTTTCAAGTGCGTCACTGCTCAATGTGGTGTCGGAATTAAAACGAATTCGATTGGGCGCATAGCCCAACCCTCCGAATTCAAAATCAAGGAGCCAATGATTTTTAATATGAATTTGATAGCCAAGCAAACCTCCAAAATTTAAAGCACGCAACGCTACGTTTATTTTGGTACTAACATTGGCGCCGTTATTACCAAATTGAAGGTTGGAAGAATAGTCTATGCTGTTATATCGCACAAAGCCTCCTGCATAAAAGCCATGTGGTGCACTGCATTCACAGAAATTAAAGTAATGTCGTACTTCTGTCAGGAAATAGCGGTTTTTAATATCGCTATTCAGAAATGCTATGTCAGCACCTGGAATCAGCTGAAATTCAGATCGGTTACCCCTTAAATTTGCACCAACCCCTGCAACAATACTCAAGTTTGGCTTTACAAAACGCTCGTAAGATATTTCACTTGTAGCGCTCAACAAAGGGGGCAGAATATTGGCCTTCAACACATTTTTCCGTTGTGTTGAAGGCGAGGATTGACTATTAGCAATGATGCTAGTACCCATACAAAGCAAAAGTAAAAAAAGCGTTTTCTTCATCGGAATATCTTTTTTACTGCTTGAAAATCTTTTGCTCACAACCCATTTTCTTTTAACGTTTGCATCATCAATTGGGCGGTATCATGGCTGGAATTTTGGTTCTGGCCTGTGACAAATCGCTTTTCCTGGTCAATAACCGTAATGGTATTGAACTGATCAATCGGTTTTTCATGACTGGCTTTGTAGATCGCACCGGCTTTGTTTAATTCTTGTTCAGGATGGAAAGGCGTAAATTCAATACCGAATGATGCCAATTGCTTTTGCGTAACCCCGGTCATAGGTCTGCCTTTAACCAAATAGTCGCCATTTTTATCCTTTGCATTCGTAAATGCCAATGCACCATGGCACACACTACCCATAATAACATCGGAGTTGTAGTATGCGTCGGACACTTTAGTAGCAACGACCTCGGAATTCATATCGTAGGCAGCGCCCCATCCACCTGCGAAAAAGACGATATCGTATTCTTTAATATCAATATTCGCAATCGGCATGGAGTTTTTAATTTTGGCCTGGAAGGCTTCATCTTGCTCAAACCGCTTGTCTTCTTTGGATTCTAAAAAATAGTAGAAAGACTGTGGGTCAATGGGCACTTCGCCTCCTTTGATGCTGGCAATGTCAACTTCCATATTGGCATCTAAGAATTCATAGTAAGGTATGGTCATTTCGGAAGCGAATACACCCGTAGCCGGGCCGGTAGTTTCACCGGGTTTGTTCAATACGTTATGGCTGGTGGAAACGATCAGCGCTTTCTTCCCTTTTAAATTGAATTTCACTCCGTCCGGATCATCGGGATGAAAACCACGCGATTTTATGATGGAGGGTAGCGCAATGGCGAGGATAGCGATTAAGGCTAAAATGCCGCCAAGGATGTACAAGATTTTTTTGTTCGTTTTCATAGTGTGTTGTTTTTGATTGTTTTTAGTCAGAAATGTAAGCGCAATATGAATTGAAATCGCTGAGCAATTGTTAAGAAAGGAAGCGAGCGTTGCTTTTTATTTCAGTTCATCAATAAACGGAAGCTGGTTCGAAAGTTCAAATTGAACTGCTGCTATAAAATAATTTTCAACCTGCACGAATTGCGCCGCCGTTCTAACCCCGACCTTCTTTTTCATTTTCTTGTAGTATTTAACAACCAAATTATGAAGCCTTTCCTGCACTTTAACCGATTGTATTAAAAGCGCCTCGATATTGTTGTCAGTCAAGTTGTTGTAATTGGCTACATAGGCTGAAACAAGGGCAATTCTTTTTTCGCCCAACGCTTTTCTTTCTGTTTCATAAGCATCATACAAGGCCCAAAAGGTTTCTTTTTTCGCGCCTTCCTCGATTTTGATAAACTGTGCAGCCGCGACTTTCTTTTCCCTTCCAAATACATTTTGAAAGATTTGGACTTCTTCTTTCAGCGATTGTGCAGAACAAAAGGTAATCGCAAAAATGGATGTGAGTGTCAGGAGTAGTTTTTTCATTTTCGTTGAAATGTGTTTGTTAACCAGTAGCCTGTAAACCACTGGATTTTAAAATGAGGGGTGGCCAGCGATGACATAAGCTGTCTTTTCCTCAGCTTGCTTGGTGTTGAATTTGTGCAGCAAAGGTAGAATTGGCGCATAGTGAGATAGCTCAACAAATGTTGAGAAATGAATCGGGGTCTATTTTTTTCGGAGCCGGCTCAATTGGGTAGGGGTTACGCCAATCATGGTCGCAATAAATTTAAGCGGAAACCCTATTAGAAGATGAGGATAGTTTTCGCAGATAAATTCGTAGCGTTCTTTAGCCGTACCGGTAAGAAACAAAATTTGTAATTTACTATACCTGGCTGCCCGGTCTGCCAGATGTTCTCTTATTAAAATATTATAGGCAAGGTTTATTTCAAGCAGCTTTCTGTGGGCAGTGATGGAAGCGACCAGGGCGGTTGAGTCCTCGAGAAAATGTAAAATAAATGGAGTCGCTTCATTTGTTCGAACACTTACCAAATCAGCAAGAAAATGATTACTTTGTATGATGGAGCCAGTGATCTCATCTCCCTTTGAATTGATCAGGTACTCCCTGGCACTTCCTTCCAGGATAAAGGCCAACTCCTTTGAAATAGAATCACTTTTTTTGAATACTTCGCCCTTTTTAAACTTACGTTCAGTGAAAATGCCCTCAATGGCATTAATTTCTTCCTGAAGCGGATCTTTTACCTTGGCTCGAATCCAGATTTCAAAAGGTGATTGCATTTTCATTGCGATGAATAGTAGGTGAAATTGGCTTTCTAATCGGTTTTGAATCCTTTTACAGTATGCCGCTTTTTGCTCCAATACCGCCACCCAAGGAAGAGTAGGGCCAATCCTATTAGCCAGGGTAAAACAGCATTCGTCCACATTTTTATTACTTTCCCCAACACAACCTTGTGTGCTTCATAATCGGCGCCCAGGTCAATTACGCCACATTGTATGGCGTAAGCCTCATAATCGCGTATCATTTCTGCGAACAACTGAGGGTTTTCTTTAGACAAATCTTTGGTTTCTCCCGGGTCGGTTGCTATGTTGTACAAACGCCAGATTAGATCACCATATGGTTTGGCATTTTTAACGATTTTCCAATCTCCTTTGAAGAGTGCAGCGCTTCCGGCGGACTCTATACCAATCGGTTCATCGGGTGCATAAATGTGGTCGGCTTCTCCACGGAGTAAAGGGTGGAGGCTTTTTCCTGTAATGGGTACGGATGTTTGAAAGGAGGTCAAATCTGCACCGGCTATTTCCAATAGGGTAGGCGTTATATCTGTGACCATGGTGAAAGCGGCATGTTGACCTTGCGGAATATGCTTTCCTGCCATAATAAAAGGCACGCGCAGGCCGCCCTCACCCGTATAACTTTTAAAAAATGCAAAAGGAGAAGCTGTTGCATTGGCAAACTCCGTCCCGATCACACCATAATAATTTTTTTCACCCAATCGGGTTTGGTCTCGATGATAACCTTGCCATTTCATCCAGGGATTGAAGATGGCAACTCCTTGCGGATAAGCTCCTTCCGGTCCATTGTCAGAGGTGATCACAAATACCGTATTGTCGTATAAGCCTTTCTCTTTTAAATAGGTAATGTATCGTCCGAAATGGTAATCCATCGCATCCAACATGGCTGCATG
>CAIVGO010000096.1 GCA_903905445.1 uncultured Bacteroidota bacterium | reverse complement strand
GGTTTTGCATTTCCCCAAAAGAGTCTTCCGGCACAATGTCCGGGCTATTGGGATTCACAGCGAGCACTGGAAATCCGCGATCTTTGTATTTTTTGTGCAGATCGATGATACGTTGCTCATACAATTGTGCGTAGGGGCAATGGTTGCAGGTAAAAACTACAATTACACCTTTAGTGCCTTTGTAGGCATTCAGCGAGACCATTTTACCATCCACATTTTTGAGCGAAAAGTCTTGTGCTGGGTCACCTACCCCATAAGCACTTGGAATAGATTGTGCACTTTGAGCATACAGGGCACTGTGTGTACAGCATGCCAATAGAATAAAAACCGAAAAAGCGAGCGTTTTCATGACGAGCGGAATAAAAATGAAAGTATAAATCAAAGGGAGATTCAATGCGTATATAACACACCCATTAAACAATCGTAAATTCGAAATAATTATTTGCCAGTGCCGTAGTCAATTGGCGTTGGACTTGCCATGTTGGAAGTATCGAGCACGAAAGCGCGAACAAAGTTTTCCACCTCAGCATAATCGGAAAACTGGCCCAATTTAAACCCGCGTTTTTTGCCTTTAAAGACAAATGTTGCAGGAATGGCACCATCCCAATCTTCATAAATACGAGGAATCCAATTATTCACGTCCTGGTCCGAAAACAAAATCACTTCCGATTTCAAGCGGCGTTCCTTCAAAAAAGGAAGCAGTTTGGACTCAATTTTAGTTTTAAAATCGAGGCTAACCAACAATACCTGAACATTTTGTCCAGCATATTGCTCTTGGAGCTTTTCAAAAGAGGGCAATTCTTCGACACATGGCTTGCACCAAGTGGCCCAGAAATTCACGACCAATACGGCATCAGACGATTGACTGATGCGGGCCTCTAGCTGGGAGAGGCTGTCGTAAACTGTTAGTTTAGTGGTCTGCGCGGATAGGTCAGATATCGCGCAAAAGTAGACCAAAGCAATAAAAAGGAGACTTGACCGATACGGGGCGAAAGGCATCATGAAACAGTTGTATTAAAAAAACAATGCAAGAAACGAAGTTCTGCGATAAGTGCAAGCTTCATTAACATTTTTTCCGACGAATTTTTTCAGCACCTAGGATTTAAAGCAAAAAAGCCCCCCGAATCGCTAAGAATCGGGGGGCTTTTAATAAAAATTTAACAATCGCTATTATGCTTCTGCTTCCAAACTTTCTGGATTTGCGATGGATTGGTCTACCAAGATCCGACCGCAATGTTCACAAGCGATGATTTTTTTATGCATGCCAATTTCGAGCTGGATCTGTGGAGGCACATTGTTAAAGCAACCACCACAAGAAGCGCGCTCTACCGTTACCACGGCCAAACCATTGCGGTAAGTCCGGCGGGTTTTGTCGTAAGCATTCAATAAACGCTGTTCGATTCCATTGCGGGCTTGGGTACTGATCACACGCAACCGGTTTTCTTCCTGTTCCGTTTTTTCAATAATTCCCTGCAACTCGATTTTTTTTGCGTCCAGTTCCTTTTGTTTGGTTTCAAACTTCGCTTCTGCGATAATCAGACTTTCTTTTTTGCTGTCTAATAAAGCCTTGGCTTCTCTGGTTTTCTTTTCCGACAATTGGATATCCAATTTCGCCAGTTCAATTTCTTTCGAAAGCGCCTCGTATTCGCGGTTGTTCTTTACCTCGTCGAGTTGCTTTTGATAACGTTTAATATTGGCATCCGCTTCTTTTGCAAGGGATTGCATTTTAGCCACCTCCTGCTCACTTTCCTTCAGGTTTGCTTTCAGCTTTTTAATCCGGGTATCGAGGCCTGCTACCTCATCTTCCAGATCAGAAACTTCCATCGGCAATTCGCCTTTGAGGATTTGAATCTCATCTAATTGAGAATCAATTTGCTGTAAGTTCCACAGCATTTTCAGTTTTTCAGCAATGGTTGCGTCTACGGCCATTCTTTAATATGATGGTTGAATGAATTGAGTATCTTGAAACCAGGTACATTTTTTGGACGTAACTACTTGTCTTACAACAAGTAATGTACCGGATTGGTGTTTAGTTCCGTGCAATGGAGTGCAAAGGTAGGATATTTTTCATGAATTAGCTCGAATAAAAGTTCAATTGTAAACTGTTCGCTCTCATAATGCCCTACATCGGCAATAATCAACTGGCCTTCTGCGTCAAAAAACTCATGGTATTTAAAGTCGGCAGTCACCAGGATGTCTGCACCGGCTAGCAAAGCACTTGGCAGCAAAAAACTCCCGGCACCGCCACAAACCGCCACTTTTTGAATGGGCCGATTGCGGAGAGCAGTATGGCGAACACAATTGGTTTGAAGCGCCGTTTTCAGATTTACCAAAAAAGCGTGTTCTTCCATTGGGCTTGCAAGCGTGCCAATCAATCCGGCACCAATATCCGACAACCCATTTTTAGGTGCCAGGATACGCGTTTCCTGAAGCCCCAGTTTTTGGGCAATTTTTTCATTTACGCCTCGAAAATGCACATTGTCTAGGTTCGTATGAATGGCATAAATCGCTACTTTGTGTCGAATTGCAGCAATTATGGTGCGTTCCACATAGTTCTTGCCATTCAAACGGCGCAAGCCTTTAAAAACGATGGGATGGTGCGCTACGACCAAATTACAGCCCTTTTGAACCGCTTCTTCGATAATTGCCTCGGTTGAATCAAGGCAAAAAAGCACGCCGGTCACCGTATCACCTGGGCTACCCACAATCAATCCGGCATTATCATAGGATTCCTGAAGTTGTGGGGGCGCAATGGTTTCGAGGACTTCTAAAATGGCTTGAATTTGCATATCGGGCAAGGTGGAGGCAAAGTGTGCAATCGATTTATTAAACACGCGCAGCCATGGTAGGGTTTAAACGGAGGCCAACGTTTTATCATAAAAATGCAAATGACAGTCGATTTGTCTTCAATTGGTTAAATTCGCTAAAGAAGGTATCTTTTCCCTGTGCATTAATGTAACTTTGTGCTTGTTTTCCGGTCCAACCGGATATTACATAAAGTCCTTTCGGGGGCGCTTCTTTTCAACGTTTAAATTTTTGATGACTATGACATCTACGTTATTGTTCCTCGGCAATATCGGCACAACAGAACTTATGCTGATATTTTTGGTTGTGTTGCTGATGTTTGGCGGCAATAAAATTCCAGAATTGATGCGTGGTTTGGGTCGCGGTATCCGCGAATTCAACAATGCAAAAAATTCAGTGGAAGATGAAATTCGCCAAGGCATCCGCGAAGCAGAAAAGAAACCAATCGATAAATAGAAGATGCCTGGCATTTTTGACTTTGGGTAAGGCCGTGTGGAAACGCACGCTCAAGGCTTTTATCTATTGGTCGTTTTGTGCGTTACAATACCATTTAAAGTTGAATGAAAGACCATCCCCTTTTCGGGTAGCCTTCCATTCAACTTTTTTTATGCCCAAGAGCCTCTAAAATGGAATATCTTCATCGTTCATCCGCGACTGCCGGGTAATGACACTCGGCTGAAATGGTCCGGTAAGCGGATCAGCCAGCCCGGCAAAGGACGGATCATCGAGGTTGCCGAATTTAGCAAAGGTGTCGGTAAATTTCAATTTCACCGAATCCAAGGCCCCGTGACGGTGTTTGGCTATGATTACCTCGGCAATCCCCTTCAAACTTTGCCCCGTTTCATCTTCCAGGATTCCGTAATATTCAGGACGATAAATAAAGCCCACGATATCCGCATCCTGTTCGATGGAACCCGATTCGCGCAAGTCACTCAATTGTGGACGTTTGGCACCACCCCGCACCTCAACCGCGCGACTCAACTGCGAAAGTGCAATCACCGGCACACTCAATTCTTTGGCCATGCCCTTGAGCGCACGCGAAATCCCTGCGATTTCCTGCTCACGGTTGGCGTTTCGGTTATTCTCGGAGGCGCCCGTCATCAATTGTAAGTAGTCAATGATAATCAATTGAATATCATGCTGCATTTTCAAACGGCGGCATTTGGCGCGCAGTTCAAAGATGTTGATACCCGGCGTATCGTCAATGAAAACCGGTATCTGACTGAGTTTTTCAACGGTACTCTGTAATTGTTGCCATTCATAGTCTTCCAGTTTGCCACTCCGCATTTTGGAGCCTGGAATTTCGGCTTCCATAGAAATCAGGCGCGATACCAGCTGGGTATTGGCCATTTCCAAAGAAAACAGGGCTACTCCTTTATTAAAGTCTTTGGCGGCATTGAGTGCCATGGCCAGGATCAGCGAAGTATTGTGGGTTACCGTAAGGTCTTCGAGTAAAAAACGGCCATTTCCATCAATTTCGAAACCATAATAAGCGTCTATGCCATCTGGTTCGATGTGAATGGCACTTTCCAACAAGGGCGTGGTTGCCGCTGATTTGGGCAAAACACTGGTTTTTACCGGAATTTCATCCAAAGCGCCTTCAATTCGCAGCAAATAGGCTAATTTGGTAAAACCCGGATAAAGGCTTGGGATGTTTTCCGCTTGCACTTTTACCTGAAAACCAAGGGAGTTACAAAGCCATTTAATTTGCGCGAGCGCCGCAGTGTTTTTGAGCACCATGCGGCAAGCGTTTGGGGTATTTCCCGCTGGACAAGCATCAATCAATCCAGCCAGCAGTGCTAATCGATTTTTGCGCGAATTGAGCAGGTATTGAGCAGGAATGCCATTTTCATGAAACGTGGAGGTTGTAGGGATTTCCTGCACCTGGGTGGCGGCATAGCCTGGGTGTTGTTTGGATGCTTTTGCGCTGTTTTGGGCCACGCGCTCCTGATGTGCTCTTGCGCCATGCGCGGCTGGGTTCACACCTGGGTTGGTTTCAAACATATTGCCTCCAACAAACAAGCCCAACAGGTAAGGATCACAGCGCAAAGGCTGGGCGTCCAGTTCGATGGCAGTTTTGTATCCGTACAAGGTTGCTTGTGCCTGTGGAGACAACGCTAGGTAGTCTTTTACGCTGATTTCCAGCACTTTGGGCGTCGATTCTGGCAGATTTTCATCCAATTGCAACAGACAAAGGATATGGCTTTCATTCACACGGTAGTCGATGCCATTTTCCTGACGTATCCAGTACATGGGTTCCATACCCTGGGCAACGGAAAGTACAGTGCGGGGCCGGGAGTCATCGCCCATGAGCAGATCGCCGGTTTGGATATTTTCCACCTTTTGGGTCGTTCCGTTGTGCAGCAGTACGCGGGTACCTTTTCCGAGGCATTTGCCCATACCAGGACGTGCAGCGAGGATGATCAAGTCAGAAGGCTGCCAGCCAGAGGTCAGTCGGTCGAGGTCGGTGAAGCCGGTAGGGACGCCGGTAAGGCCATCCACCTTGCCGGAGAGTTCTTCGATTTGTTTGAGCACTTTGCCGGAGAGCGTGCCCATGCTTTCGAACGATTTACTCAGGTTGTTTTGGGTGATGGCAAACAGGCCTTTTTCTGCCTCATCGAGCAGGTCAAATACGTCGGTTGTATCTTCGTAAGCGTCTTTAATGGTGCGGGTGCTTACGGAAATGAGTTCACGCTGAATTTGTTTTTGTGCAATGATGCGGGCGTGGTATTCGATGTTGGCGGAAGAGGCCACGCGGTTGGTTAGTTCCACCAGGTAATAACCGCCTCCAATTTTGTCGAGTTCGCCACTTTTGCGCAGTTCTTCCGTCACGGTGAGCAAGTCGACCGGATTAGAGCGTTCGAACAGTTTGATAACTGCACGGTAGATGAGTTGGTGCGATTCGAGGTAAAAACTTTCGGCGCGCAGGATGTCCATCACGATGGGCAGCGCTTCCCGGTCGAGCATGAGTGCGCCCAGCACAGCTTCTTCGAGCGGCAGCGCCTGGGGTTGCACCTTGCCGAATACGTAATTCGACAATTGATCACCGGTTCCGCTGTTGCGGGTTGGGCGTGCGCGGTTGGCGTTGTTGCTGGATGCGTCTTTATTTGCTTCGTTCATACGTGGGAGACTTGCGATCGGTTACTGCTTACAAACCTACGTTGTTATTTTGTAGGATTACTTTTCCAAACATTCCGTGTAGTCAATATCTGTGGATAACCGGGGTATTCGGTGTGGAGAAGTGTGAAAAGTTGCGTAGTTATGCACATTGGCATGTAGTTATCCACAAGAAAAATCAGGCTACGGTTGGGGAAAAATCAAATGTTTTAATGGATTGAAATGTAGCACATTAGCGCTTGACTGTTTTGCAGTATGAATTTAACATTAGATTAATATTGGTGTATGGGGGGATTAGATGACAAAACTTTTCCACTGTTCAAAAATAAATGTTGTGAAGATGTCACTTGCAAATATACCATTTTTTGTGTTAAAACATAAAAAAACATTGTGTGTTTACTTGTAAATAAAACAAACGATCTTTGACTAAAAAAGCAGGCAATTGCGACTTATTTGCTAAATTTTGTTTAAATCTAGCAAATAATGTACCCAAAAAATGGTAATGTACTGATTTTTAATTTTCCCGGTATTTTCAACATTTTTACAGGTAGTTTGAAGGTTTCCCAGGATTGGAATGGGGAGGAGTATCCGGGAAAACCCTGATCGATTTCTTTACGGGTTTGAATGCTTGCACGTCGGAAGCGTTCTGAGCGCTTCCGACGTGGGGGGCATTTAAAATACGGCTGCATCGGTCAAGGCCTAATTCCGTTCATTCTCCACATTTTCCAAACGGCGCTTGCTTTCGTCAATCGCGCGGCGCTGGGCTTCGGTATCCAGGATATTGGTTTCCTGCTCTTGTTCGTTTTTCACAATATCATCCTCTGCTTTTTTGATTTTGATCTTGTACAATTCAATGTCTTTGCGCAGTTGCTCATTTTCGCGGGCCATTTTCTTTTGTTTGTTCTCCAGTTCTTTCAATTTTCCTTCCTGATCTTTAATTTCTTTCCCGATTTGCGCGCGGCGCACATCATAGTAAAAGGTTTTCAGCGAGCGGCTTACCTCATCGGTTTTACCCGAACTTTCTCTCCGACTCAGGAAATACGTGCCCATATCGAACCAAACAGTGAGTACAGCGCCGTTTGCTGTTTTTTCGATGGTAGAATAAACGCCAAACGGGTCATCGCCCAACATGCTCGATTTGAGGTTGGTGGCAAACAGCTCATCGTTTTTTTTATCCGACTTTAATTTGCCTTTAAAATTGGTTTTGACATAATCCTTCCAATTATTCTCCACCAAATTGGCGTCGGCTTTGGCAAAATCGAGGCGAAAGCAAGGGCGACTGCCAAAAGACATGTTGCGCTCCGTTTCTTGTACCACGTTGTATTGGGCAGAAAGTGCTGTTGTGAGCAACATTACCAGTGAAAACGATAAAAGTAAATTGATTTTCATGATTTTGAGTTTTGTGTATGCGTTTGATTTAAGATAAAGGTACCGGATTTTTGCTACCTTTGAAGGCGGCCAAACAAAGGTAAAACGCAAAAAACCCAAATTCGTCACACATCCGCCTAAAATCATATGTAATTAATCTTGAAATATCGCAAGAAGCGATTTTCTTTGTGCCCCTAAGCCGTTGTGCTGTTCTTTGCCCTTCCTTCGCTTTCGAACATACGAAAAATCAACTTTTTAAATCATCAAAATCACTTTAATCACCGCATACCATGGCCAAAATATTAATTGTCGATGATGAAACGCCGATCCGACGCACCCTACGCGACATTCTCGAATTTGAACAATATGAAGTAGAAGAGGCCTCCGACGGACTGGAATGTGTCGCCAAAGTGCAAAAAGATAAATACGATGTGGTCATTATGGACATTAAAATGCCCAAAATGGACGGTATTGAAGCCCTGGAGCGCCTGCAAATCCTTTCGCCCGAAACACCCGTGATCATGGTAAGCGGCCACGGCACCATTGATACAGCGGTAGAAGCCGTGAAAAAAGGCGCTTTTGACTTTATTTCAAAACCACCGGACCTCAACCGGATGCTGATCACGGTGCGCAATGCCCTTGAGCGCGCGGAATTAGTAAATACCACGCAAGTGCTGCGCAAACAAGTGAAAAGCAGTAAAGGCGTGAATATGATCGGCGAAAGTGCGCCGATTCTTGAAATTAAACGCCTGCTCGAACGGGTGGCACCCACCGAAAGCCGCGTGTTGATTACCGGCCAAAATGGTACGGGTAAAGAACTTGTAGCCCGCTGGATACACGAAAAAAGCAACCGGGTAGACGGACCGATTGTAGAAGTAAACTGTGCCGCAATTCCTTCCGAACTGATTGAAAGTGAATTATTTGGACATAAAAAGGGTTCCTTTACGGGCGCTATTGCCGATAAACCTGGCAAATTTGAACAAGCCAGCGGTGGCACCCTGTTTTTGGACGAAATTGGCGATATGAGCCTTGATGCCCAAGCGAAAGTGCTGCGCGCCTTGCAAGAGAGCAAAGTGACCCGCGTGGGCGACAGCAAAGAAATCAAAGTGGATGTGCGGGTGTTGGCAGCGACCAACAAAGATCTGCGGGCCGAAATAGACGGCGGCCGCTTCCGGGAAGATTTGTACCATCGCCTCGCTGTGATTGTGGTAAAAGTGCCCTCCCTCAACGAACGCCGCGAAGATATTCCGTTGCTCATCGAACACTTTAACCGCCGTATTGCCGACGATTATGGCCATCCCGCCAAACAGTTTTTACCGGAAGCCATTCAGGCCTTGCAGGATTACAACTGGACGGGGAATATCCGCGAACTGGCTAATGTGGTGGAACGCTTGTTTATCCTTTGCGACCATGTGGTTACGCCTGAGGAAGTGCATTTGTATGTTTATCCTAAGAAATAAGTTGGGATTTCCGATTTTATGATATCCGATTTCCGATTGGATGGGGGATTTCCGATATCCAAGGCCAAAAATACCAACTTTTGTTGCTGAAATAAACGTTATTATTAACGAACTGAACGAAGCATTAGCGTCATAATGAGTCAATTAGAAAATTCAGATTACCTGCAAACACTCATTTCTTTAAAAGAAAGAATTTTACAGGCACAATACAACAGTTATAGTGCGGTAAATTCTGAAATGATTTTAGCCTATTTGGATATTGGTAAAACAATTTCAGAAAAAACGGCTACTGGTTGGGGTACTTCGGTTATAAAACAACTTTCGACAGATTTGCAATCTGAATTCACAGGCGTTAAAGGCTTTTCAGAGAGAAATCTTCGGTTAATGCGTTTTGTTTACGAAGAAATAGCCGAAAACGCAATTTGGCAACAAGCTGTTGCCAAATTACACTGGGGGCATACTGTAATGATTTTCAGCAAGATAAAAGACAAAACTGAACGTGAATTTTACCTGCAAAAAGCAAAAAACGAAGCGTGGAGCAGAAGTATTTTAGAAGAAAAAATCAAAATTGACACCTATTCTAACCATAAAAACTTTCAAAACAACTTTGAAAAAGCATTAAGCAAGCAAGAAATGGTTGCTTATACTTTACAGTTTAAAGACGAATATGATTTGTCTTTTTTAAATTTACCCGACCATCACCACGAAAAGCAGCTCGAAAACGCACTTGTAACCAATATCACCAAAATGCTTGGGCAGTTTGGATCTGATTTTGCTTTTATGGGGCAACAATTCCGCTTGGAATTGGACGATAAAGAATATTTTATTGATATATTATTTTATCATCGAAAACTTAAATCAATGATAGCAATTGAGTTAAAAGTAAACGAGTTTAAGCCCGAATACAGTCAACAGCTCAACTGGTATTTGCACCTTTTGGACAAAACCGTAAAATACCCCGAAGATAACCCAAGCATTGGCATACTGCTTTGCAAATCCAAAAGCCGTCTCACCGTTGAATATGCTTTAGAAATTGCAAACAAACCGATGGGAATCGCCACTTACAGCTATGCGCAACTACCTAAAGAATTTGCCGAAAATCTGCCAAGTGCCGAACAATTATCCAAAATTTTTAGCGATGAAGTATAGAAGATCGGATTGAACTGAAGTGCATTGCAACCCCAAAAATTCAAAAATGGATAAATCAAAGTCAATTGCAGCCATCATAGGTCCCACCCTGATTGTAATGGTCGTATTAGAACTAAAGTTTTGGAATCCAACGCTTTATGACACACAAGTGGTACCGCTGGTGTATTTATCCGGGGTGCTGTTTTTTATTGCTGGACTGGCAATTGTTCGCCAACATAATATTTGGGTTTGGAAATGGCAAACGGCAATTACGGTCATGGGTTGGTTTTGTATGGTGTTGGGGTTATTACGCATGTTTTTTCCTCAAATGTATAAGGCGCAGTTTCAGAATGACCATTTTACATTCGTTGTTGAATTGTTACTGATCCTTATTGGAGTATTTTTAACGTTTAAGGCTTATTTACCAGCAGGTCCAATTAAAATACGATAAATTTTGGATGGACAAAGTGCCGCTAAGAACAGTATAAAATTGACTTAATTGTTTAATTATCAATTAATTGTAAAAGTCAAACAAGCAAGCAAGTCCTCTTCCTCCAAATCTTCATAATCCTGAAGGATTTCTGCATGAGACATGCCCGATGCTAAAAGTTCTAGCACATTTTCAACAGGATAACGTAAGCCTCTTATAATCGGCTTGCCGTGGCATATTTCCGGATCTACGGTGATCCTGCTTAATAATTGTTCGTTCATGGCAACAAATGTATTGAATATACAAAAATATAGGATTTTCAATCATCCCAAATCCCAAATCAAAAATCCAATCGGAAATCAAAAATCGAACAAATCGGATATCGGAAATCCCGTTACTGATACTTGATCTCTACCCGATTAATCAAATCCCCCGGTTGTATCCGGTGCACCACATCCATGCCCTGTTTCACTTTGCCAAAAATGGTGTAATTGCCATCTAAATGCGGTGCAGGGGAATGGGTGATGAAAAACTGGGTGCCTTCGGTGTCAAATCCAGCGGAGGCCATCCCTAAGTAACCATCGGCATTGTACCAGGCCATGCCAATTTCGGTGCGGATGGTGTAATCGAGCGCGCCGTAGCCATCGCCGCGCGGACAGCCACCTTGAATGACAAAATTGGGCACTACCCGGTGGAAATTTTTACCATTGTATTCGCCCCGCCCTGCCAAATCTAAGAAATTCGCAACCGAGCCAGGCGCCCATTGTGGATAAAATTCCACGACAATATTCCCTTTATTGGTTTCAATGGTGGCTTCAGTTTTTTGACTTACTAAGTTCAACCGCTCCCAATCGATCGGATGGTTGAACGGAATGACGGGTTTAGCGGGTTCCGGACGTTCCTCAAAATAGGCGATCACTTTATCTAAGGCCATGTAAGCCTCCACATCGCGGGGCATTTTCAGTTTGCCCAAAGCCGTTCTAAAGTCTTCAATGCGCACGGAATCGCGTAAGGTGCGGTAATTGAGCGCGGGCACACGCAATCCATCGGTTCCAGCAGCGATCATGCCTGGATCACCCGAGGCGATCATTTCACGCATATAATAGTACATCTCGCGGCGGGCGGTACGCGCAGATTCGCCGAAAAACGCATAAAAATCGGGACGTTGCAGAATCGTAAGCAGGGCTTCTGCAGCAGCCGATTTTACGGCAGGATGGCTGTCGGTAAAACCTTTTTCGTGGATCCAGCGGTATTGCCAGCCAAATTCGGACAATGCATTCAGGCAAGCTGCACGCTCATAAGGGTTTTTGGTGCCTAAAAACATCTCCCGGAGCCGATAATTGACAAAATCCTTGGATTCGGGTGCGGAACGGCCCAGCCATTTGTTGGATGCCCGATACAAGGCAATTTGCGCCAACATCGGGATTTGTGCAGCATGTTCTCGGGCATAACGCCAGTAATAATCGCTGTCTTCTATATGGCCGTTTGACACAAAAAATTCGGCAGCCGTGCGACTCACATGCGCATTGGTATCGAGCACGAGGGGCAGCACCATCGAACGAACGGTGTCAAACTGAAAGCCAGACATGGCCTGAACAATGTTGCATTTTACCCGCCAATCTTGTTCGGTGTGGATTACTTTGGATAAAATGGCAAACGCAGGGGTGGTTTTAGATTTCCCAAGCGCTTTGGCCAAAGCCATCCGAATATCCGGATTTTGCACCGAACGAACCAAAGCCGCTGCCAACAGTACCGACTGCAAACTATCGGGTGAAAGGTCTTTCGTGCGTGCCAGATATTGGGCCGCCATCAAACGAGCGGGGGCCGGAATACGCTCATTGGCTACATAAGTAACCATTTGGGCAGTAGCCACCGGATCGGTCAGGTTACGTACGCCAAAACGATAAATTGCCCGGCATTGGCCCTCTAAAAGCAAGGTATCGGTGGGTAAATAGGTGCTAACCGAGGCAATTTGTTTCAAACTTGCCGCGCCGCCACAACGACCAATGGCTTCCAACACGGTTGCATTGAAACGTTGGTGCTGCGACAAGGAATCGTTGGAAATAAATGCCGCAATGAGTGCTTTTTCTGATTTTAAAGCGCCAATTTGTCCTAAAACAAAGGCTGCTGCAATGCGTACATCTTCAACCGGATCTTGCAAGCGCCCGATTACGGCGGGTACTGCGTTGGTATCTTTGATGGAGGCAAAAGCCAGTGTGGCGATGTACCGCAGCGTTGCGTTCGGATTGTCCAAATAATGCAACAAACTATCCACTTTCCGGGCATCGCGCAGGTCGTATAATTGCTGAATTTGCTTGTTGCGCAAATCAATGTTCACACTACCCTGCTTCGGATTTTTATCCTCCGCAGAAGGCGGTACACATTGACACAAGAAGAGCGACAACACAAGCCCGGACAACAAAAGGGGAGCATGATGCAATAATTGTAAAAATATATTGCGCGGCTCAATATGTAATTGATTCATAATCAGAAGTCGGAAGTGATCAACAAATCTAGGTTTGTCGATTTTAATTGAAATAAAGCGCCAAGGTAGGCATTTGTAAGGCAGCCTTTATAGGTATATACCCCGTTTCTCAATCCTTCGTTGGAGGTAATGAGCGACAAAACGCCGCCGTGTTCGGCCCGCAGAAGCAAGGAGGTCAGGATATTGCTGATGGCATCGGAGGCAGTACGCGCCACCCGGGAAGGGATATTGGGCACGCAATAGTGGGTCACTCCGAATTGTTCGTAGGTTGGATGATCGTGGGTGGTCATTCGGGAGGTTTCAAAACAACCGCCCTGGTCGATGCTGACATCCAGGATGACAGAACCGGGTTTCATACGGCTCACAATTTCTTCCGAAACGATCATCGGCGAGCGTCCCTGGGCGGAATGCACGGCCCCAATGGCCACATCGGCCGTAAGTAATTGTTCTTTTAAATGAACTGGATTTACCACGGAAGTGTGCAATTGGCGGCCTACTTTGTTCTGCAGGCGCATCAATTTGTACACATTATTGTCGAAAATACGTACTTCTGCACCCAAACCAATCGCGGTACGGGTCGCAAATTCGGCCACAACGCCAGCGCCTAAAATAATCACTTTGGCGGGCGGCACCCCGGCAATGCCACCGAGCAATACGCCTTTACCGCCTCGGTTGGTCGCCAACAAATCGGCCGCAATCAGGATCGCACTGATGCCGGCAATTTCACTCATCGCATTCACAATTGGAAAAACGCCCGTTTCATCGTCGCGGATATACTCCATGGCAAGCGCGATGACCCTTTTTTTCTGCAATTTAACAATATAATCCGAATGCAACATCGGCAAATGGATGGGCGAAATCAACACCTGGTTGGGTTGCATCAGGTCAATTTCCTCAAGGGTCGGCGGCGCTACTTTGAGCAACACATCGGCTTTAAAGATGGCTTCCTTGCTGTGTACCACTTCTGCGCCCGCTTCGGCATAGTCCAGGTCGCTAAATTTAGCCTTTTCACCCGCGCCCGCTTCTACAATTACCCGATGCCCCTGGGCGGTAAGCGTCGTTACTGCATGCGGAACCAATGCAACCCGATTTTCTTGCATGGTATTTTCCTTCGGCACGCCGATAAATAGCCGCTGATGTCTGGGCAACATTTCCAGGGTTTCTTCCTGGGTACGCGATACGGAAAGGGTCTCCATGTTGATTGACTGCTTTTAAAATAGCCTATATTGGGTTCAAAATTAAGATGCGCCGTTCAGTTTCGTTCAAAATTTCAATCTGAATTTTTACCAGGTCGTCGCTAAAAAACGGTTCGGCCAGTTGGGGCCATTCAATGAGGCAGTACCAGGGATCTTCCAACAAATCATCCAGCCCAATATCAAACACTTCCTCGGCTGTTTCTAAGCGGTACAAGTCCAAATGGTGGATTAAACCCATCGTTCCGTCTGCTTCCCGGTACTGATATTCGTTCACCAAGGAAAACGTAGGGCTGTTGACACCCTCATCCACCCCCAAAAAACGACAAAACATTTTTACAAAGGTCGTTTTTCCTGCGCCCATATCGCCATAAAGTGCAACTTTGCGTCGCCCGGCAAATGCCTGTATCATGGCAGGAAAATGCGCCAAGAGTGCTTCGGGTTGATGTATGGTTATTTCCAAAGGTAACGAATTTTCCTACAAAGGTAAACCGCGATGAACGATTCAATAACAAGTATTGCCGATTTACTTCAAGCGAAGTGGTTACAGCAAATAAATCCGGCTGCCCCGATCGCCTATTTATCGCTCGACAGCCGACAATTGTCGGCACCTACCCTGAGTTTGTTCTTTGCGCTGCCGGGTTTGCGGCACAATGGACACCGTTTTTTGGCAGATGCCTACCGCGCAGGGGTGCGCAATTTTGTGGTTAGCCAGGAAATTGCACTCAATTTCCTGCCGGAAGCCAATGTTTTGCAGGTGCCCGATACCTTGCATGCTTTACAACAGCTTGCCGCCGCCCACCGTTCCCAATTTCGACTTCCTGTACTGGGCATTACGGGCAGCAACGGCAAAACCATTGTAAAAGAATGGTTGTATCAATTGCTTTCGCCTGATTTTCAAATTGTTAGAAGCCCCAAAAGTTATAATTCACAAATTGGAGTGCCTTTGTCGGTATGGCAAATTCAGGCGCAACACACCCTGGGCATTTTCGAAGCGGGCATTTCTCAAATGGGCGAAATGGCCAAATTAGCGGCCGTTATTCAACCAGAAATCGGCATTTTTACCAATATTGGCACGGCGCATCAGGAGGGATTTGCATCCGAAGCGGCCAAAATTGCCGAAAAAATGCTGCTTTTTGAGCATGCATCGCAACTCATTTTCTGCGCAGACCATCCGGGCATTGCGGCCGCCGTCGAACAGTGGCAAACAAAACCTGGGCGTCATGCACTTTCATGGTCTTCAAAAGGAATGCCTGCGACCCTTCAAATCACCGATTTAAATACCACGCTTTCTGGCAAAACGCAATTCAAAGTCCCCCAATTGGACGAAAACCGGGTGTTTGAAATACCGTTTACCGATGCGGCATCCATCGAAAATGCACTGCATTGTTTGGCGGTACTTTGGCATTTTCAGGTAGATCCAGCGGCAATCGCATTAAGGTTGGCCAAATTGGAACCCGTGGAGATGCGTTTGGAGTTAAAAGCCGCCATTCAGCGTTGCAGTTTGATCAATGATGCGTACAGCAACGATTTGAGTTCGCTGCGCATTGCCTTGCAGTTTGCGGCCCAGCAAGTGCGTAAAACGCGTTTTACCCTCATTTTATCGGATATTTTGCAAAGTGGTATTTCGGATGCTGCTTTATATGAAAAGGTCGCCGATGCATTAGTAGAATTTAAAGTACATCGCCTGATTGGCATTGGATCGGCGATTTTAAACATCCAGCCGTTTTTACCAGCCGATATAGAAGTGCAGTTTTACCCAGGAACCGACGCGTTTTTGCAGGATTTTGGGCAAATCAGCTTTCAAGACGAACTGATTTTGTTAAAAGGCGCCCGGGTTTTTGCGTTTGAGCGCATTGCGCATCGCCTGGAAGAAAAAGCGCATAAAACGGTGCTGGAGGTTAATTTGAGTGCGGTGATCCACAATTTAAACGTGTACAACCGCCTATTGCGACCCGGCACGAAAATGATGGTGATGGTAAAAGCGGCGGGTTATGGCAGCGGATCGGCGGAATTGGCCAAACTGCTCGAATTTCACAAAGTCGATTATTTGGGGGTTGCTTATGCCGATGAAGGCATTGAATTGCGACAAGCCGGGGTGAATTTGCCCATTTTGGTGCTTAATCCAGAGCCC